>NZ_JBEPAK010000100.1:0-23980 GCF_040298565.1 Kitasatospora sp. NPDC001539
CGGTGTTCCGTCGTCCCGGGCGGCCTCCGGGGTGGGCTGCCGCAGGCGGGCGTCCGCTGCGGGCGGTCCGGGCGGTCCGGGCGGTCCGCTCGGCCCGGTCAGTCCGGGCGGTCGGGTCGGTGCTGCGGGTCGGGCCGGTCCGGGTGGTGCTGTGGGTCGGACCGGTCCGGGCGGTCGGATCGGTCCGGGCACCGCTCCTCGTCGTGGAACGGCTCCCGGGCGGCCAGCCCGTGCAGGACCAGCTCCAGCACCGCGGCCAGCTCGCCGGTGAGCCGGCCCGGGTCCTCCCCCCGGGTCGCCCGCCGGGTCCACCGGTAGAGCGCGCCCAGGTAGAGGTCGCGCAGTGCCTCGCCGACCTGCTCCGAGCTGAGCCCGGTGACGATCTCCCCCCGGGCGCGTCCGCTCTCGACCAGCCGGGCGAGGACCGCCCCCAGGTAGGGCTCCTCCTCCAGCGGCCGTCCGGAGCGCACCCAGGCCGTGAGCATCGCCCGGCTGAGTTCGGGCTCCTCCTCGTTGAGGGCGCCCAGGACGGTCAGGCACTGCCGCAGGCCCTCGGCCGGGCGGGGACGGTCCGGCGGCCCGCCGACGTCCGGCCGCTGCTCCGCTCCGGCCTGTTCGAGCCGTTCCATCAGCCGCTCCCGTCGCGCCTCGGCCCAGGCACTGATCAGGGCCTCCTTGCGCGGGAAGTGGTTGAAGAAGGTGCCGCGCGCCACGTCGGCGTGCTCCGCGATCTCCTCCACCGAGGCGCCCGCGTAGCCCTTCTGGCTGATCAGGGTCATCGCCGAGGCGTACACCCGCTCCTTGACCCGCTGCCGGTTGCGGTCTCGTCGCGTCGCGGCGGGGGGTGGCACGTCGCTGTGCGCATCCATGGTCCGTCTCCGCTCCGGGCCGTCGCTCGGTCAGTGGGCCTGGTTCTGCGGCGGCAGCCCGCCGATGAAGGCGTGGTCGTGCTCCAGGGCGCCGAGTTTGGCCGACCCGCCGGGCGAGCCGAGTTCGTCGAAGAAGCCGGTGTTCGACTTCCGGTAGTCCTCCCACTCGTCGGGCAGGTCGTCGTCGTAGAAGATCGCCTCGACCGGGCAGACCGGCTCGCATGCTCCGCAGTCCACGCACTCGTCGGGGTGGATGTACATCGAGCGGGCGCCCTCGTAGATGCAGTCGACGGGGCATTCCTCGATGCACGCCTTGTCCTTGACGTCCACGCAGGGCTGCGCGATCACATAGGCCACGTGCTGTTCTCCTCGTGAAGGGTGTCGGTCAGAGCCCGCGCAGGTACGGGGCGTCGCCACTGCCGCCGAGTCCGTCGGGCGCGTGCCCGCCGGAGGGCGCGCCGGCCGGAACCGTCCTGTGCTCGTAGCTCTCCAGTCGCGCCAGTTCGCCGCGCGAGGCCTCGGGTCGCTCCTGCGGCTGGTGGGGTTGGGACATGGCAGCCTCCAGCTGACAGCTCATAGAACTTGAACTTGAGTCCATTAGTTCTCCATCAGACAAACATGGACTCAAGTCCATGTCAATGGGTCGCGACGGCGGACGGTGCGGCGCTGCGCGAGGCCAACGGGCGGCGGCGCAGCGCGGGGTCGGCGATGGCCGGCGGCGGCCAGGACGCGTTCGGGTCGTACAGGTTGACGCCCGGCGGAACGATCTCGTCGATCCGGTCCATGGCCGCGTCGTCGAGCAGCAGCGAGGCGCCCTTGAGCGTCGCCTCCAACTGCTCCAGCGTGCGCGGGCCGATGATCGCGGAGGTCACGCCGGGGTGCGCCGTCACGAAGGCGGTGCTCAGCTCGGGCAGGGTGCAGCCCAGTTCGACCGCGAGCTCGGTGAACCGCTCGACGGCCTCCAGCTTCCGGACGTTGCCGGGCAGGTCCGGATCGAAGCGGCTCGGGACGACGGCGGGGCGACCCCGGGTGAGGTCCACCGGACGGCCCTGGCGGTAGCTGCCGGAGAGGAAGCCGAAGGCGAGCGGACTCCAGGTCAGCACGCCCATGCCGAGCCGCCGGCAGGTCGGCAGCACGGCCGCCTCGGCCCCGCGGGCCAGCAGCGAGTACGGCGGCTGTTCGGTGCGCGGGCGCAGCAGGCCGCGGCGCTCGGCGATGTGGTGCGCCTCCACGAGGTCCTCGGCCGGGTAGGTGGACAGGCCGTAGGCGCGGATCTTCCCGGCCCGGACCAGGTCGCTCAGGGCGGCGAGGGTCTCCTCCAGGTCGGTCGACGGGTCCGGGCGGTGGACCTGGTAGAGGTCGATCCAGTCGGTCCCCAGCCGCCGCAGGCTCTCCTCGACGGCCTGCACGATCCAGCGGCGCGAGTTGCCGCTGCGGCCCCGGCCCTCGCCCATCTGGAAGTGGAACTTGGTGGCCAGCACGACCTCGTCGCGCCGGCCGTGCAGGGCCTCGCCGACGATGGTCTCGGACTCGCCGGCCGAGTACATGTCCGCGGTGTCGACGAAGTTGATCCCGTGGTCCAGTGCGGTGTGGACGATCCGGGCGCAGTCCTGGTGGTCGGGGTTGCCGACGAACCCGAAGTTCATCGTGCCGAGGCAGTACGCGCTGACCTCGATGCCGCTGCCGCCCAGCGTGCGGTAGTGCATGATCCGGCTCCTCTTTCGGTCATGGCGGGACCGCGCCGGGCGTGTGGGCCGACGCGGTGGCAGGGGGGTGGGGAGCCCGACGGTACACGACCGCTCTTTCCTCGCAACAGGTCTGACAGCACGTCAGACATTGCGGCGGTGCGGGCCGGGGCTGCCTGCGGTCCGCCCAGCATTCCATTGACATGGACTTGAGTCCATGTTTGACTTCGAGCCGCGAGATGGACATGAGTTCATATTTGATCTCCCGGAAAGGAATCCGGCCATCATTACCCACGATGCGCCCGTATCCCGGTGCCCGGTCACCGGCGGCGCGGCAGCGGACCTGGTCGACCCGAGGCTCTACAGCGACGGGGACGCCTGGCGGATCTGGCAGCGCATGCGCGCCGAGAAGACGCTCGGATGGCACCAGGTCGACGCGGAGCGAGGCTTCTGGTCGGTGGTCAAGTACGCCGACTCCGACCTGGTCCTGCGGGATGCCGCCACCTTCACCTCCGAGCGGGGCACCCTGCTGGACATCCTCGGCACGGACGACCCGGCCGGCGGGCAGCAGCTCGCCGTCACCGACCCGCCCCGGCACACCCCGCGCCAGGCGCGTCTGAAGAAGGCCCTCGCCAGCAAGGCCGTCGGCAGGCAGCGCAGCATGATCACCCCGATCGTGCGCGAGCTGCTCCGACCGCTCGGCGACGGCGGCGTCTTCGACTTCGGCGCGGCCATGCTCGGACTGCCGATGTCGGTGACCGGCACCATGATGGACCTGCCCGAGCAGGACTGGCCGTGGCTCACCCGCCTCACCACCATCTGCATCGCCGCCGACGACCCCGACTTCCAGGGGCCGGAGGGCAAGGAGGCGACGCTGGCGGAGGCGCACCGCGAGCTCTTCGGCTACTTCCAGGACCTCACCCGGCACCGTCGCGAGCACCTCGGCGACGACCTGCTGAGCACCCTGATCTCCACCACCTTCGAGGGCCGGCAGATGTCGGCGGCCGAGGTCGTCTCCAACTGCTACAGCCTGCTGCTCGGCGCCAACGTCACCACCCCGCATGCGCCGACCTTCGTGATGGCCGAATTCGCCGAGAGCGACGTGCTCGCCGACTGGGCGGACCACCCGGAGGTCCACGCCACCGCCTACGAGGAGGCGCTGCGCTGGGCGTCGCCCGTCAACCACGTGCTGCGCTACGCGACCCGCGACACCGTCGTACGCGACACCGAGATCAAGGCGGGCGAGGCCGTGGTGGTCTGGCTCGGCGCCGCCAACCGCGACGAGGAGGTGTTCGCCGACCCGCACACCTTCGACATCCGCCGCAAGCCGAACAAGCACCTGGCCTTCGGCATCGGCCCGCACTACTGCGTCGGCCACAGCGTCGCCCGGGTCACCGTCTCGATCCTCTTCGAGGAACTGCTGGCCGGCTACCGGGACTTCCGGCTGGCCGGGACGCCCGAGCGGCTCGTGTCCAACTTCGCCTCCGGCTACAAGTACGTGCCGATCACGGCCCAGCGGCGGAAGTGAGCCCGCGATGAGCACGACCGAGACCGCGGACGACCGCTGGTACCCGGCCAACCCGGCGCAGAAGGGCCTGTGGGTGCTGGACCGGGTGGAGCAGCTGCGCCGCACCACCCTGATCCCGACCGTGGTCCGCTTCACCGGCCCCGTCGACGTCGGGCGCCTCGCCCGGGCCGTCCAGCAGGTCCTGGACCGGCACCCGGCGCTGCGCTCCCGCTTCCGGCTCGACCCGGAGCACAAGCGGGTCGAGTTCCGCACCGACCTGGAGCCCGCCCGGGCCGGCGTGATCGACGCCGCCGGGGAGGGCTGGACGGCGGCCGAGCTGCCCGAGCTCGTCGACGTCCTCTGCTACGCCCCGTTCGACCTGTCGTCCGAGGCCCCGGTCCGGGCCGAACTCATCGTCGTCGACCCCGAGGACGTCCGGCTGGTGCTGACGGTGCACCACATCGTCTGCGACGGGTGGTCCCACTCGCTGATCCTGCGGGAGATCGAGCGGATCTACCGCGCCGACGCCGAGGGCGTCGACCCCGGCCTGCCGCTGCCGCCGCACCCCGGCGAGGTCACCCTCGGGCCCGGACCCGAGGAACTGGCCGAGCGGCTGCCGGACGTGGTCGAGCGCCTGGCCGGTGCCCCGCTGGAGGTCGACTTCCCGTTCCGCCGGCCCGTACCGGCCGACGCCGAACCCGACCTCGACGGCGGGACCCTGGCGATCGACCTCGACGAGGAGCTGACCGGCGCCCTGCTGGACACCGCCGCCGAGGCCGGCTGCACCCCGTTCGTGCTCGGGGTCGCCCTGCTCACCGGCACCCTGGCCCGGATCGGCGCCCAGCGCGACTTCGTCATCGCCTTCGGCTGGCCCGGCCGGGACGACCCGGCGATCGCCGACGTCGTCGGGATGTTCATGAACACCACCATGCTCCGGGTCACCCTCGACGGGGACGACGCCACCTGGGGCGACCTGCTGGCCGGTGCCCGGCTCGGCGCACTGGAGGCGTTCGTCGACGCCGACGTCCCGCTGGACGCCGTGACCGCCGAGCTCAAGCCCGAGCGGGCGGTCATCTGGCCGCCGCTGTCGCCGGTGCTCGTCAACCTCAACGAGTCGCCGCGCGACCTCGACCTCGGCGACGGGGCGGTGGGCCGGCTCCAGCCGCTCGACCGCCTCCCCATGAAGTACGACCTCGCCCTGTTCGTCCGCGTGGACGAGACCCCGCGGGGCCAGCGGCTGCAGCTGTCCGTGGACTACACCCGGGCGCTGTTCCACGCCGCCGACATCAGCCGACTCCTCGACGCCATGCGGCACAACGCCGCCGTCATCGCCCACTCACCGGAGGAACCCGTGACCGTAGCCGTGAACCCCACCCCGGACCTGGACGACCCGGCCGCCCGGCTGGAACTCGTACGGTCGCTCTGGCTGGAGATCCTGAAGATCGACTCCGTGGGCGACGACGTGAGCTTCTTCGAGGCCGGCGGCGACTCGCTGCTGCTGGTGATGCTCGTCGAGCGCCTCACCCAGGCCACCGGCCGCGCCCTGAAGACCATGGACCTGTTCCGCGCCGGCACCGTACGCGGCCACGCCGAGCTGCTGGCCACCGCCGGCTCACCGGCCGGCGCCGGCGCCGCCGGCAGCCGGGACCGCCTGCTGGGCGCCGCCCGCGCCGCTGCCGCCTCCCGCTGACATCGGGGGGCGCGCCCGGCGGCCCCACGGCCCGCCCCGCGCGGGCACCCGCCGGGCGCGCCCCCGACCGGTACGCGAGCCGCGTCCGACCTTCCTCATTGGAGAGCAACTGATGACGCTTCATGAAATGGCGTGCACCGTGCTCGGCCTCCAGCCGGCCGGTGCGGACTTCGGGACGCTGAGCTTCGTCGAGCTCGGCGGGGACTCACTGCGCGCGATGCGGCTCGCGGCGACGGCTCAGGAGGAGCTGGGGCTGCGGCTGGCGATGCGGGAGCTGCTCGGCGGCCGACCGCTGGCCGACGTCCTGGCCGAGGCGCCGGAGTCCGCGGCGCCCGCCTCCCCGGCGGACCCGGCGCGCGGGGACGGCCGGGGCGGCGCGACGGACGCCCTGTCCTACACCCAGCGCGGGATGTGGCTGGTCGAGAGCATCACCGGCGGATCCCCGTACAACCTGGTCTTCACCTGCTTCGTCGAGCAGGGCAAGCTCGACCAGGGGCTGCTCCAGGAAGCCTTCGACCGCACCGCCCGCCGCCACGAGGTCCTGCGCACCGTCTTCCGGGAGCGCGACGGCGAGGCCGTCCGGCACGTCCTGGACGACGCCGCCCCGCAGCTGACCACCGTCGAGCACGACGGCCCCGCGGCCGAGTTCGAGGCCTACGTCCGGCGGGTGTCCGCCGAGCGCGGGGCCGAGCCCTTCGACCTGGCCGCGGCCCCCGCGCTGCGCCTGCTCTTCTTCGGCAACGCCGACGGCGGCCGGGCCGTCACCCTGATCGCCCACCACATGCTGCTGGACGGCACCGCCGTCGGTCTGCTGCTGCGCGAACTGTTCGACCACTACCGCGAGTTGGAGGGCGGTTCGGCGGTCGACCGCGAGCCGGCGGTATCGCCGGCCGCCCTCGTCCGGCACCAGGAGGAGCTGCGCTCCGCCGGCGAGTGGGAGCGGCAGGCGAACTTCTGGACCGAACACCTGGCCGGCGTGCCGAGCGTGCTGGAGCTTCCCGCGGACCGGCAGCGCCCGGCCGTCCAGGACGCGGCCGGCGAACGGCTGCCGCTGGACCTCGGCGCCGAGCTGACCGCCGCCGTGACCGGGCGGGCCCGGCAGCTGGGGGTGACGCCGTTCGCCTTCCTGCTGGGCGCGTTCGGCCTGACGCTCAGCCGCTGGACCGGCACCCGCCGCCTGCTCGTCGGCGTCCCGCTGCTCGGCCGCGAGACCAGCGAGCTCGCCCGGCTGGTCGGCGTGGCCGGCAACCTGGTACCGGTGCGGATCGACGTCGACGACGACGCGGACACCGCCGACTACCTGCGCGCCGTCCACCACTCGGTGGCCCTCGGCATGGACGCCGGCCAGCTGCCCTTCGACGAGCTGGTCGCCCACCTCGGCACCGAGCGCACCCTCGGCTGCCACCCGCTGGTCCAGGCCTGCTTCGGCATGCACGACCAGCTGGTACCGGAGCGGCTGAGCACCGACGCCCTGACCGTACGGGTCGAGGAGGGCCACGGCGGCGGCTCCCAGTTCGACCTCACCCTGCTGGTGGGCCACGCCGACCCGTCGTTCGCCGGCCACGTCGAGTACGCCACCGCCGTGTGGCACCGCGCCGAGGCCGAGGCCTTCGTCGCCGACTTCCGCACCGCCGTCGCCGAACTGGCCGTCGCCGAGGCCGCCCTGGAGGAGGTGCGCTGCCTGGCGCCCGAGCGCCGCGCGCTGCTCGACCGGCTCAACCCGACCGGGCAGGAAGTCCCCGCCACCTCCCTGGACGAGGCGTTCCGCACCGCCGTGCGGCGCCACCCCGACGCGGTCGCCGTCCGCGAGGGCGACACCGAGCTGACCTACACCCAGCTCGCCGCGGCCGTCGCCGAGCAGGCCCGGCTGCTGCGCGAGGCCGGCGTCGTCCCGGGCGACACCGTCCTGGTCGGCCTGGAACGCTCCGTCGCCGAGGCGGTCGCCGTACTCGGCGCGGTCTCGGCCGGTGCCGCCTACGTCGGCGTGGACCTCGACCTGCCGACCGCGCACACCCGGCAGATCACCGCCAAGGCCGCCCCGGCCGCCGCGCTGGTACCGGCCCGGGCCCGCGAACACGAGGCCCTCGCCGGGATCCCGGTCGTCGAGGCCTGGGAGCCGTCCTGGCCGCTCGAGGCCGGACCGGACGCCGGGCCGGACGCCGGGTCGGACGCCGGGTCGGACGCCGTACACCCGGCCGCGGACCCCGAGCGCCGTGCCTACATCGCCTTCACCTCCGGCTCCACCGGTGAGCCCAAGGGCGTCAGCGTCCCCCACCGCGGGGTGCTGCGGCTCGTGCTGGACGTCGACTACGTCCGCCTCGGCCCGGGCGAGCGGATGCTGCGGCTGTCGCCGCTGGCCTTCGACGCCTCCACCCTCGAGCTGTGGGGCGCCCTGCTGACCGGCGCGACCCTGGAGATCCACCCGGCCGGGCTGCCCTCGCCCTCCGAACTCGGCGCCTTCCTGGTCGAGCGCGAGGTCACCGTCGCCTGGCTGACCGCCGGACTCTTCCGCCTGGTCGCCGAGTTCGCGCCGGACGGCCTCGGCGGGCTGCGCCAACTGCTCACCGGCGGCGACGTGGTGCCGCACGACCACGCGGCCCGGATGCTGGCCCGCCACCCCGGCCTGGTGATCACCAACGGCTACGGACCGACCGAGAACACCACCTTCACCACCACCCACACGGTGCGCCGCCCCGAGGACGTCGACGGCCCGCTGCCGATCGGCCGCCCGATCCCCGGCACCCGGGTGTACATCCTCGACGAGCGCGGCCGACGCGTGCCCCCGGGTGCGGTCGGCGAGCTCTACGCCGCAGGCGACGGACTGGCCGACGGCTACGTCCACAACGAGGCGGAGACCGCCCGCCGCTTCGGCCACTTCTCCACCGAGGTCGGCGAGCGGCTCTACCGCACCGGCGACGTCGTACGGCTCGACACCCGCGGCCGGATCTCCTTCCTCGGCCGCGCCGACCACCAGGTCAAGATCCGCGGATACCGGATCGAACTCAGCGCGATCAGCGACGTGCTGGCCACCCACCCGGACGTCCAGGACGCCGTCGTGGTCGTGACCGACGACGACAGCGCCGGCAAGCGGATCGTCGCCGCCGTCGTCCCCGCCCCGGGCAGCGCGGTCGACGCCGCCGAACTGCGCGAACTGCTCGTCGGGCGGCTGCCCGGCTACATGGTCCCGGTGCTGTGGGCGCTGCTGGACCGGATGCCGGTCACCGCGAACGGCAAGGTGGACCGCAAGGCCATCATCGCGGCCGCCACCCCGGCCCGGACCGGCCGGCCGCAGCCGGCCGCCGGAGCGGACTCCGCCGGCGCCGACCCGACGGAGCGCGTCGCCGCCCTGTTCGCCCGGGCGATCGAGCGGGCCGGCAACCGGAACCGGGAGGTCCCCGCGGTCGAGGCCGACACCGACTTCTTCCGGATCGGCGGCACCTCGCTGGCCGCCGTCCAGCTGATCCGCCTGATCAAGGAGGAGCTCGGGGTCACGCTCAAGCTCCGCGAGTTCCTGCTCAACCCCACCCCGACCGGAGTGCACGGACTCGCCGCCGAGGCGGCGAAGAAGTGACCGGCCGGACCGTCGAGAGGAGGTGGCGCGCGTGGTAGCCGACCGAGCCGTCGCCGTGATCGGAATGGCGTGCCGGTACCCCGGCGCGTCGAACGTCCGGGAGTTCTGGGCCAACCTGCGCGCCGGCGTCGAGGGGATCACCCACTTCGACGTGGACGAGCTGCTCGCGGCCGGGGCGGACCCGGAGTACGTCCGCCGGCCCGAGTTCGTCGGGTCCAAGGGCGTCCTGGCGGGCTCCCGGAACTTCGACTGGCGCTACTTCCGCTACCCCCGGGCCGAGGCCGCCGTCATCGACCCGCAGCAGCGGGTCTTCCTGGAGTGCGCCGCGACCGCCGTCGACGACGCCGGGATGGACCCGACCCGCTTCCCCGGCCGGATCGGCGTCTACGCCGGCTCCGACCGCACCGCCCAGCCCGACGACGACCTGAGCCCGCTGGCCCGGGTGATCAGCCTGGAGAAGGACTTCGTCGCCACCCGGGTCGCGTACAAGCTGGGCCTGCGCGGCCCGGCCGTCACCGTCCAGACGGCCTGCTCCACCTCGCTGACCGCCATCCACATGGCCGTGCAGAGCCTCCTCGGCGGCGAGTGCGACGCGGCCCTGGCCGGCGGCGTCGCCGTCTCGCCGAAGGGCGAGTGGGGCTTCCTGCACGAGCCCGGCGGGGTGCTCTCGCCCGACGGCCACTGCCGCCCCTTCGACGCCGAGGCCGGCGGGACCGTCCCCAGCGAGGGCGTCGGCGTGGTGGTGCTCAAGCGCCTGGCGGACGCCCTGCGCGACGGCGACCGGATCGCGGCCGTCGTCCGGGGCTCGGCGATCAACAACGACGGCGCCGAGAAGCTCGGCTTCACCGCCCCCTCGATCCCCGGCCAGGCCGAGGTGATCCGCCATGCCCACCGGGTGGCCGGGGTGGACGCCGACCGGATCGGCTACGTCGAGTGCCACGGCACGGCGACCAGGCTGGGCGACCCGGTCGAGGTGGCCGCGCTCACCGAGGCGTTCCGACTGCCCGCCGGGGAACCGACCTGCTGGCTCGGCTCGGTCAAGAGCAACATCGGGCACACCAGCGTCGCGGCCGGCGTGGCCGGCTTCATCAAGACCGTCCTGATGCTGGAACACGGCGAGCTCGTCCCGACCCTGAACTTTCGCACCGCCAACCCGCTGCTCGACCTGGACTCCTCCCCGTTCCAGGTCAGCACCCGGACCCAGCGGTGGGAGCCGGAGCGGCGCACGGCCGGCGTCAGCGCCTTCGGCGTCGGCGGCACCAACGCGCACGTCGTGCTGGAGGCCGCGCCGCGGCAGCACGAGCGGGCCGCCGCCGACCACGGGCCGCGGGTGCTCACGCTGTCCGCCACCACGCCCGAGGCGCTGCGCCGGATGCGCACCCGCCTGGCGGAGCGGCTGGAGGCCGACGAGGAACTGGAGCTGCCGGCCGTCGCCCGGACGCTCGCCGACCGGCGGGTCCACCCGCTGCGGCAGAGCGTCGCGGTCGCGGACCGCGCTGCAGCCGCCCAGGCCCTGCTCACCGCCGCCGAGCCGGTGCGCGGCGACGGCCTCGGCAAGGTCGCCTTCCTCTTCCCCGGCCACGGGGTGCTGCGGCACGCCGCCGGGACCGCGGCCTACCGGCTGCTCCCGGACTTCGCCCGGGCCTTCGACGAGCTGCGCGCCGCGGCCGCCGGACTCGGCCTCGACCTCGCGCCGCTGGTGGCCGGCGAGGACGCGCCGGCCGCATGGTTCGACGAGTTCGTCCACCACCAGGTCGGGCTGTTCACGCTCGGCTACGCGCTGGGCCACCAGCTCAAGGAATGGGGCGTCAAGCCCGCGGCCATGTTCGGCAACAGCGCCGGCGAGTACGCGGCCGCCGCCGTGGCCGGCGTCTGGGCGCCGGAGGACGCGCTGCGGCTGGTGCACGAGCGGGCCGTCGCGCTGCGCGCCACCGAGCCGGGCCGGATGGTCGCGGTCAACGCCTCCCTGGAGGAGGTGGCCGAGCGGGTCCCGCTGGACGGGCGGATCGCCGTGTCCATGGTGGCCCGCGGCGGGGTGGTGCTGTCCGGGCCCGCCGCCGAGATGACGCGCCTGCTCGACGGGGACGCCCTGCACGGGCTGGACCTGCGGGTGCTCAACGTCGACCGGGCCGCCCACTGCGACATCCTGATGCCCGTCGCGGACCGGCTGACCGAGCTGGTGGCCGCCATCCCGGCCGAACTGCCCGGCGTACGGCTGGTCTCCAACGTCTCCGGCGGCTTCGCCGACCCGGCGGCCGTGACCACCCCCGAGTACTGGGCCCTCCAGGTGCGCCGGCCCGTCCTGCTGGACGTCGGCATGGCGACCCTGCTCGACTCCGACTGCGACACCTTCCTCGAACTCGGCCCCGGCGCCACCATGCTCGGCGCCCTGCGCTGGAGCCCCGACTGGGACGGCACCCGGGCGGCCGTCCCGGTGCTCGGGCGGCCCGAGGACGGCGAACTCGGGCTGCTGCGGGCGCTCGGCGTGCTCTGGGAGCGCGGCCTCGACGTCCTCGAACCGCCCGTGTCGGCCGACGGCCGCCGCCCGGCGCCGGTCTCGCTGCCGGGCTACCCGTTCGCCGAGGAGGACCCCGAGCTGGAGCCGGAACCGGCCGCGGAGCCGGCCGGGGCCCCCGAGCCGGACGACCCGGACGCCCTGCGTCCACTGCTGGAACGGCTCTGGTGCCGCACCCTCGGCGTGGCGTCGGTACGCGACGAGGACGGCTTCTTCGCCCTGGGCGGCGAGTCGCTGACCGTGCTGTCGCTGCTCAGCCGGCTGCGCGAGCAGGCCGGGGTGTCCGTCCCGGCCGCGGAGTTCATGCGGGAGGCGACCTTCGGCCGGCTGCTCGCGCTCGCCGAGGAGCAGCGGGCACTGACCGGACCGGCCCCGCTGGTCGGCGCCGTCACGCTGCGCGAGGGCACCGGCCGGCCCGTGGTACTGGTCGCGGACGCGGCCGGATCCGCCTGGAGCTACCGGGAGTTGGCGCAGGCGCTGGAGACCGACCGGCCGGTCGTGGTGCTGGAGCCGATGGACGGCGAGAGCGGCCGGGGGACGATCGAGGAGATCGCCGCCCACCACGTCCAGGCGCTGCTCGCGGTACAGCCCGAGGGCCCGTACACCCTGGGCGGCTGGTCCTTCGGCTCGGTCGTGGCGCACGAGATGTCGACCCGGCTGAGGGCCCGCGGGGCCGCCGTGGACCTGCTGGTCTGCCTGGACTCCTACCTGCCGGGCCGGCCGGGCCAGGCCTTCGGGGCGACGCCCGACTTCCTGCTGGGCCACGCCCGGCTGGTCGGCGGGGCGTTCCTGGGCCTCGGCGCCTCGGGCCGGGCCGTCCGGCGCAACCCGGCGCTGCGCCGGCTGCTGCTGGACAAGTTCCGGCTGCTGTCCCGCTACCGGCCGCGGCCGGCGGCCTGCCCCGTCCTGGTGTTCAAGGTCGACACCGACCGGGCCGGGGCGGAGCGGCTGGAACGCCGGATCCGCGCCATGTACACCGCGGGCGTCCGGGTGCGGGCGGTCGCCGGTGACCACTGGTCGATGCTGCGGCCGCCGCTGGTCGGCCGACTCGCCGGGCAGCTGTCCGAGGCGCTCGTGCAGGCAGCCGCGGCGGTCGAGCCGTCGCCGACGGAGGAGGAACACGATGGCGATCGATGACGCGCCGCCGGCCACCGGGCCGGTCCGGGTCGCGGAGCAGCCCCAGGGCGCGGAGCCGCTCGAGGCCGCCGCTCCCGCCCCGGAGGCGGCGGCCGCCGACCCGGAGGCGGTGGGCGCCGACCCGGAGGCGCACCGCGGGTCGCTGCTGCGCAACCGCGGCTGGCAGGCCTTCTGGGTGAGCGAGACCCTGGCGGCGGTCGCCGAACAGGCCGCGGACATCGCCTACCCGCTGCTGATCCTGGCCACCACCGGGTCGGCGGCCTACGCCGGGGCGGTCGGCTCGGCCCAACTGCTGGCCACCGGCCTGCTGTCGATCGTCGGCGGCACGCTGGCGGACCGCATCGACCGGCGCCGGCTGCTGGTGCTGTGCAACACCGTCCGGGCCGTCCTGCTCGGAGCGTTCTGCTGGATGATCGCGGTGGGCTCCGTCCCGATCGCCGTCACCTTCGCCGTGGCCCTGGTCTCCGCCGCCTGCTTCGGCATCTCGATGCCGACCCAGATGGCGCTGATCAAGCAACTGGTCCGCCCCTCCCAGCTGACCGAGGCGACCGCGCAGAACCAGATCCGCTGGTTCGGCGCGATCACCGCGGGCCCCCCGGTGGGCGGTTGGCTGTTCGGCGTGGCCCGGGCGCTGCCCTTCGCGGGCGCGGCGGTGGCCTTCCTGGTGTCCAACCTGCTGCTGATGCTGGTCAAGGTGCCCGCCGCGGCGAAGCCCGCCACCAGCACGGCCGGCCGCGGCACGATGGAGGGCTTCCGGTTCCTGTTCCGCCACCCGGTGCTGCGGCCGCTGATGATCAGCATCACGCTGTCCAACATGGCGTTCAACACCACCGGGATCTTCCTGGCGGTGATCGCCACGGCCAAGGAGCGCGGCGCCTCCGACGGGTTCACCGGCATCACGCTCGCCCTGGCCGGCGCCGGCGGCCTGCTGGGCTCGCTGGTGGCCGGAGGGGTCATCAAGCGCACGCCGCCGCCGCTGGTCTTCATCGTCGGGTACGGGATCGGCCCGATCGCCGCGATGCTGCTGGCCGTGGTGCCCGGCGTCGTCCCGCTCGGCGTGATCGTCGCGTGCGTCTTCGTCCGCGGCCCGATCATCAGCGCCCTGTTCCTCACCTACGCGGCCAAGATGGTGCCCGACGACATCCAGGGCCGCGTGCTCGGGGCGATCGTCTTCACCTCGATGGTCGCCTCGCCGATCGGCGTCCTGGCCGTCGGCACCATCTTCGACGCCGGGGGCTCGTTCTGGGTCTTCGTCGCGGTGGCCGCCACCGCCGCGCTGGGCACGCTGCCCACCCTCACCCGCGGGGTCCGCACGCTGCGCCCCCTCGACGAGATCACCTCCTGAGGCTTCGCCACCGCCCCATCGACACGCAGGAGTCGGACCATGACTGACACCATCGACCAGGCCCTCGACCAGGACGGCGCGACCGTAGCCGGCGGGCCGTCCGAGATCCTCCCCCCGGAGTTCTTCACCGACCCGCTGGCCGACCGCAACGCCGCCTACGCCCAGCTGCGCGAGCAGTGCCCCGTCCGCGGCATCAACCACCCGCCGGGCGCCGAGGCGTACATCGTCGCCGACTACGACCTGGCGCTGAAGGCCTTCGGAGACAACCGCATCTCAAAGTCGCTCGACAACGCCCCCAAGTGGTTCCGCGACCAGCTGCTCGACGCCAGCCCGGTGCAGTCCAGGAACCTGCTGATCGCGGACGCCCCGGACCACTCCCGGCTGCGCAAGCTGGTCAGCAAGTCCTTCGTGCCGCGCCGGATGGAGACCCTGCGCCCGCGCATCCAGGAGATCGCGGACGACCTGATCGACGCCTTCCCGGAGTCGGGCGAGGTCGACCTGATGGAGTTCGCCCGGGTGCTCCCGGTGATGGTCATCTTCGAGTACCTCCGCGTACCGCTGGAGGACCGGGCGATGCTCTACAGCTGGGCGCCGATCCTCGGCGGGGCCCCGTACCACACCGAGGAGGAGAACCGCCGGCTCAAGGACGTCAGCGCCAGGTACGAGCAGTACCTCCTGGACCTGCTGGAGTCCCGCCGCGCCGACCTCGGCGAGGACCTGGTCAGCCAGCTGCTGCGCGCGGCCGACGAGGACGTGTTCACCACCGACGAGATCGCCTCGACGATGTCGCTGGTCATCATCGCCGGCCAGCGGACCACCACCAACCTCATCGGCAACGGCCTGTCCGCCCTGCTCACCCACCCGGACCAGCTGGAACTGCTCCGCGAGCACCCCGAGTTGGTCGTCTCCGCGGTGGAGGAGTTCCTGCGCTACGAGGCGCCCAGCTACCGCGGCACGCTCCGGGTCGCCGCCCAGGACATGGAGATCGGCGGCGTGGAGATCGGCAAGGAGGCCTTCGTCCACCTGCTGATCGCCGCCGCCAACCGCGACCCGAAGGTCTTCGAGGACCCGGACCGGCTGGACATCACCCGCAAGAACAACCGCCACCTCACCTTCGGCCACGGCCCGCACTTCTGCCCCGGCGCACCGCTCTCCCGGCTGGAGGGGCACCTGGTCTTCCCGACCCTGCTGCGCCGCCTGGAGGGCATCGAACTCGCCGTACCGGCCGAGGAACTGGACTGGGTGTACGACAACTCGGTGAGCCGCGGCCTGGCCTCGCTGCCGATCCGCTACCGCCGCCGCCTGCCCCGCACCGCCGTACCGCGGACCGCGGCCGCCGCCGGCGCCGAGGCCCTCGCGGCCACCGGGATCGCCGAGGACGCCGAGGCCGTCACCGGCCCCGCGGCCGCCGTCGGGGCCCCGGCCGGCGTCTGCCCGATCACGGGGATGACGGCATGAGGCTCCTGGTCCTGGGCGGGACGGTCTTCCTGTCCCACGCCGTCGCCGCCGAGGCGCTGCGCCGCGGCCACGAGGTGGTCTGCGCCGCGCGCGGCACCTCCGGCCGGGTACCCGACGGGGCACGCCTGGTGAAGGTCGACCGCGGGGAGCCGGACGGCGTCCGGGCACTGGCCGGCGAGCGGTTCGACGCGGTGGTGGACGTGGCGACCATGTCGCACCGCTGGGTGCTGGACGCCCTGCGGGCGGTCGGCGCCGACGCCGGCCACTGGACCTTCGTCTCCTCGATCAACGTCTACGCCGACGCGGTGACCGCCGGTCAGGACGAGAGCGCCCGGCTGCACGAGCCGATCGCCGAGGAGGCCCCGCCGGAGGAGCGCATCCAGCACCCGTACCTGTACGGGGCGATCAAGGCCGCCAGCGAGCAGGCCGTCCTGGAACGGATGGGCGAGCGGGCGTTCATCGTCCGCTCCGGGCTGATCGTCGGCCCCGGGGACGTCTCCGACCGCTTCGGCTACTGGCCCGCGCGGATCTCTCGCGGCGGACGGGTGGCCGTACCCGACGCCGCCGACCAGACCACCCAGTGGCTGGACGTGCGCGACCTGGCGGCCTGGATCGTCGACGCCGGCGAGCAGCGCCTGGGCGGCGTCTTCAACGGCGTCGGCACCGCCCACCGGCTCGGCGCGTTCTTCGACCGGACGGTGGCCGCCGTCGGCGCACCGGACACCGAGCTGGTTCCCGTCCCGCTGCCCGTCCTCGAGGCGGAGAAGGTCGAGTACTGGCGCGGCCCCAGGTCGATGCCGCTCTGGATGCCCGACGAGGACGCCGGGTTCTGCGCCCACGACAACAGCAAGGCGCTCGCCGCCGGCCTGCGCCCCCGGCCCGCCGAGGAGACCCTGCGCGACGTGCTCGCCGACGAGCTCCGCCTCGGGCTCGACCGGGACCGCAAGGCCGGGCTGACGGCGGCGGAGGAGGCCGAACTGCTGAGGGCCCTGGAGGTACGGTCGTGACCGCGCAGCTCGCTCCTGCCCCGCCCGCCTGGCGCCGGATCGGCGGGGGCGAGGGCGGCCGGACCGTCCTCGCGGTCGACTACGACGCCACCGGGCGCCCGGAGGCCTCCTTCGACCAGCTGGCCGCCCACCCCGCCCTGGCCGGCCTGTCCCTGTGGCACGCCGTCCAGCCGGAGACCGGCCCCGGCGCCACCGCCCGCGCCGAGGACTACCTGCGGGCGTGGCAGCGGCCGCCGGCCACCGACGGACCGGTCGAGGCGGTGCTCGGCTACTGCGTCGGCGGGGTCTTCGCCGGCGAGCTGGCCGACCGCCTCGCCGAACAGCAGGGCTTCCGCCCCCGGGTGCTGCTGTTCGACCCGGAACCGGTCGACGACGGCAGCGTGCTGCGCGACTTCCTGAAGACGCTCGACACCATGACGATCCTCTCCACGGCCGAGCGCGCCGAGCACCGGGCCCGGGCCGAGGCCGCCCACGCGGCCGCCGGCGCCGACTTCGCCGCCGCCGCGGCGGGCATCACGGCGGTCTACGAGGCCGCGGCCGGCGAGGCCTTCGAACGGCTCGGGCTGGACGAGGAGGAGAGCGAGGACCTGCTCGACCTCTTCCGGGCCTACGTCCGCTACCTGACGGCGGCCCGGGACCTGAGCCCCGAACCGGGCTGGGCCACCGCCACCGCGCTGACCTCGGCCGGCTCCAGCCCCGGCGCCCCGCACGCCCGCGAGGAACTGGGCTTCGAGACCACCACCGCGGCCCTGCTGGAGGACGACGGCGTGGCCCGGGCGGTGGCCCGGCTGCTGGCCGCGCCCGGCCCCGCCACGCCCGGCCCCGCCACGCCCGGCTCCGACGACCCCGGCCGCCCCGCGCCCGCCGCCGACGACCCGACGACCGCGGCCGCCACACCGCCGTCCCCCGCAGGAGAACGCGCATGACCGACATCCTCGACCCCGTAGCCGTGGCGGACGGCACCGAACTGCTCTCCGCCGCCGACCTGAGCCTGATCGACGGCTGGAACGCCACCGGGCACCACGTCCCCACCGCGACCCTGCCCGAACTCGTCCAGGCGAGCGCGGCCGCCCACCCCGACCGCCCCGCCGTACGCCACCGCGGCACCCGGCTCAGCTACGCCGAACTGAACGAGCGGGCCAACCGGCTCGCCCGGCTGCTGATCCGGGGCGGCGCCCGCCGCGGCGACATCGTCGCCATGGTGCTGCCCCGGTCCGTGGACTACATCGTCGGCGCCCTGGCCGTCGTCAAGACCGGCGCGGCCTACCTGCCCGTCGACACCGGCTACCCCGTCGACCGGATCACCCAGGTGCTGGCCGACGCCCGGCCGGCCCAGGTCCTGACCACCACCGCGCTCGCGGACTCCGTCCACAGCGAGGCCCGCCTGCTGGTGCTGGACGAGGAGTCGACGCTGCACGAGCTGGCGCAGGCCGACCCGACCGACCCGACCGACGCCGACCGCCAGCTGCCGCTGACCCCGGACAACCCGGCGTACGTGCTCTACACCTCCGGCTCGACCGGGCGCCCCAAGGGAGTCGTGGTCGCGCACAAGGCGATCACCAACCGGCTGCACCACATGCAGTCGGAGATCCCGCTCGGCGCCGGCGACCGGCTGCTGCAGAAGACCCCGGCCGGCTTCGACGTCACGGTGCGGGAGGTGTTCTGGCCGCTCATCGCCGGGGCCGAGATCGTCGTCGCCGACCCGGACGGGCACCGCGACCCGGCCTACCTGGTCGAGACGATCACCGCCGAGTCCATCACCGTCTGCCACTTCGTCCCCTCCGGGCTGAAGGTCTTCCTCCAGGAACCGGAGGCGGCCGGCTGCACCAGCCTGCGCCACGTGGTCTGCGGCGGGGAAGCCCTGCCGGCCGAACTCCAGGCCTGGTTCGCCTCCGTCCTGGAGGCCCGGCTGCTCAACGTCTACGGGCCCACCGAGGCGGCCGTCGACGTCACCTCGATGTTCTGCCCCCGCAACCCCGAGCCCGGACCGGTGCTGATCGGCCGTCCGGTCTGGAACACCCGGCTGTACGTGCTGGACGAGCAGCGCCGCCAGGTGCCGCCCGGGGTGCTCGGCGAGCTGTACCTGGCCGGCGTCCAGTTGGCCGAGGGCTACCTCGGCCGCCCCGACCTGACCGCCGAACGCTTCGTCGAGGACCCCTTCGTCCCCGGCGAGCGGATGTACCGCACCGGCGACCTCGCCCGCTGGCGGGCCGACGGGATGATGGAGTTCTTCGGCCGGATCGACCACCAGGTGAAGATCCGCGGCTTCCGGGTCGAACTGGACGAGATCGAGTCGGCGGTCCTGCGCGAACCCGAGGTGGCCCAGGCCGCGGTGATCGTGCGCGAGGACGTACCGGGCGACCAGCGGCTGGTGGCCTACCTGGTGCCGGCCGCCGGGGCGGTACCCGACGTCCGGCGGCTGCGCGAGCGGCTGGCCCGCGAACTGCCGGACTACATGGTGCCGACGGCCTTCGTCGGGCTCGACCGGCTGCCGCTGACGCCCAACGAGAAGCTGGACCGGACCGCCCTGCCGCGGCCCGGGAGGGCCGCCGTCCGCACCGGCCGCGCGCCGCGCGGGGAGGCCGAGCAGCTGCTCGTCGAGCTGTTCGCCCGCTTCCTCGACCTCCCCGAGGACGGCATCGGCGTCGCCGACGACTTCTTCGCGCTCGGCGGCAACTCCCTGCTGGCCGCCCAGGTGCTCGGCGAGATCCGCAAGTCCACCGGTGTCCGGCTGCGCCTCAACCAGGCCTTCCGGACGCCGACGGTCGAGGCGCTGGCAGCACAGCTCGCCTGACCGGGCGGGACCGGGGCCGGGCGGGCGCGATCCGCTCCGCCCGGCCCGGGGACCGGCCCCACCGACCGAGAACCACGGCACTGGCAACGAGCGCGCCGGCGGCTGCGACGAAGACGGCTGCGATCAACACGGCTGCGACGAAATCGGCTGCGACAACAACAGCTTCCACAGCAGAACGGGGTCGGAAAGATGCGCACACTGAAAGTAGCTCTCCTCGGATGCGGCGTCGTGGGCACCGAGGTGGCGCGGTACCTCACGCTCCACCAGGACGACCTGACGGCCCGGATCGGGGCACCGGTGGAACTGGTGGGCATCGCCGTCCGGCGGGCCGACCGGCTCCGGCCGGGGGTGCCCGAGGAACTGGTCGGCACCGACGCCGCGGCCCTGGTGGCCCGGGGCGACCTCGACGTGGTGATCGAGGCGATCGGCGGCATCGAGCCCACGGACGAGCTGATCCGCAGCGCGATCGCCCACGGAGCCTCGGTGGTCAGCGCCAACAAGGCGCTGATCGCGGCCCGGGGCGCCGCCCTGCACCTGGCCGCCCGGGAGGCCGGGGTCGACCTCTTCTACGAGGCCGCGGTGGGCGGGGCGATCCCGCTGCTCCGGCCGCTGCGGGAGTCCCTCGCGGGGGACCGGGTGAACCGGGTGCTCGGCATCGTCAACGGCACCACCAACTTCATCCTGGACAAGATGGACTCCACCGGCGACGAGTACGAGGTCGCCCTCAAGGAGGCCACCGCGCTCGGCTACGCGGAGGCCGACCCGACCGCCGACGTGGAGGGCCACGACGCCGCGGCGAAGGCCGCGATCCTGGCCGGACTGGCCTTCAACACCCGGGTCACCGCCGACCAGGTGTTCGTCCAGGGCATCACCGGGGTGAGCGCCGCGGACATGGCCAGCGCCCGGGCGGCGGGCAGCGTGGTGAAGCTGCTCGCCATCTGCGAGCGAGGCGGCGACGGCGAGTCCGCCACCGTCCGGGTCCACCCGGCGATGATCCCGCTCGACCACCCGCTGGCCTCCGTCCGCGGCGCCGACAACGCCGTGCTCGTGGAGGCGGAGGCCGCGGGCCGGCTGATGTTCCACGGGCCGGGCGCGGGCGGCGCGCCCACCGCCAGCTCCGTCCTCGGCGACCTGGTCACGGCCTGCCGCAACCGGCTCGCCGGGACGGCCGGGCCGGGCGACACGGTCTACCGGGCGCTCACCGTACGGCCGATGGCCGAGGTGGTCACCGGCCGCCACGTCGACCTGGACGTCCAGGACGAGCCCGGCGTGCTCGCCGCGGTGGCGGCGGTCCTCGCCGAGCACGGGGTGTCCGTCGACACCCTCCGGCAGCACCGCGGACCGGCCGGCACCTCCCTCGTCGTGGTGACGCACCGGGCCGCCGACGCCGCCCTGACCACGGCCGTCGAGGCCGTCGCGGCCCTGCCACAGGTCCGGGCCGTCAACAGCACGATGCGCGTCGAGGGTCGCTAGGGACCGTCTTCAAGCCCCCGCCTGCGGGCCGACGCCGGGGGCATGAAGACGGTCCCTGGGGCACGTCCTCGTACCCCCGCCCACGGGGGCTTGAAGACGGGCCCCAGGGCCCGGGGCGCTCCTCCCCACCGATCACGAATCACTTGGAGAACAGGTGGTAGCGATGGACCGAACGCCGGCGACCGAGACCCGGCACGCCGTAGTCGATTCCGGAGCCCTGTACCAGCTCGCTGCCGGCCACTCGCCGGCAGCGGTGGAGCTCCGCAAGCAGGTGCGCAGCGGTGAGCTGCAACTGACCGTCCCGATGGCCGCGTTCTCGGTGAGCTCCAGCATGCGCTCCTGCTGGGACACCGAGTGCCGGCTCGAGCACCCGGACGACGGGGTCGACGCGCTGCGCGACTTCCTCGACCGGCCCGGCCTCCGGATCCACCAGCCGACCGCGGACTTCGCGCTCACCGCCGGCGGCCTGTACGCCGACTGCGTGGACCGCCGGGTCGTCGGCTCCGAGGTCCTGGCGGCCTGCCACTCGGTGCTGCTCGCCGAGCAGGAGAGCGTCCCGCTCATCTCCACCGCCAGCGCGCGCTACTGCTACGTCCCGCTGTCGACCTGGGACGCCGCCAACCAACTCGTCTTCGTCTGAAGGACCCGCCATGATCGTCGAGAGTCCCGCGCGGCCCGCACCGGCCGCCAAGCCCGTCAGGTCCCTGGACCGGGTGGTCATCCGTTTCGCGGGCGACTCCGGTGACGGCATGCAGCTCACCGGGGACCGGTTCACCTCGGAGACGGCGGGCTTCGGCAACGACCTCTCCACGCTGCCGAACTTCCCGGCCGAGATCCGGGCCCCCGCCGGGACGCTGCCCGGTGTGTCGTCCTTCCAACTGCACTTCGCCGACCACGACATCCTCACCCCGGGCGACGCCCCGGACGTGCTGGTGGCGATGAACCCGGCGGCCCTGAAGGCGAACCTGCCGGACCTGCCGCGCGGTGCGGAGATCATCGTCAACACCGACGAGTTCACCAAGCGCGCGCTGGCGAAGGTCGGCTGGACGGCGGACCCGTTGGACGACGGGACGCTCACCGGCCACCGGGTGCACCCCGTGGCGCTGACCACCCTGACGGTGGAGGCGCTCAAGGACAGCGGGCTGGCCCGCAAGGACGCCGAGCGGGCGAAGAACATGTTCGCCCTCGGCCTGCTGTCCTGGATGTACCACCGCCCGACCGAGGGCACCGAGCGGTTCCTGCGCGGCAAGTTCGCCAGGAAGCCGGAGATCGCCGAGGCCAACATCGCCGCGTTCCGGGCGGGCTGGAACTACGGCGAGACCACCGAGTCCTTCGCGGTCTCCTACCAGGTCGCCCCGGCGGCGAAGGCGTTCCGGCCGGGCCGCTACCGCAACATCTCCGGCAACCTCGCCCTCTCCCTGGGGCTGGTCGCCGCCGCCCGCCGCTCCGAACTCCCGCTGTTCCTGGGCTCGTACCCGATCACCCCGGCCTCGGACATCCTGCACGAGCTGTCCAAGCACAAGAACTTCGGCGTGCGCACCTTCCAGGCGGAGGACGAGATCGCCGGCATCGGCGCGGCCCTCGGCGCCGCCTTCGGCGGGGCGCTCGGCGTGACCACCACCTCGGGGCCCGGCGTCGCGCTGAAGTCGGAGACCATCGGGCTGGCCGTCTCCGTCGAACTGCCGTTGCTGATCGTGGACATCCAGCGCGGCGGCCCGTCCACCGGACTGCCGACCAAGACCGAGCAGGCCGACCTGCTGCAGGCCATGTTCGGCCGCAACGGCGAGGCCCCGGTGCCGATCGTCGCCCCCGCCACGCCGGGGGAGTGCTTCGAGGCGGCGCTGGAGGCGGCCCGCATCGCGGTGACCTACCGGACCCCGGTCTTCCTGCTCTCCGACGGCTACCTGGCCAACGGCTCCGAACCCTGGCGCGTCCCCGATCCGGACGAACTGCCCGATCTGCGCGTGGAGTTCGCCACCGAGCCGAACCGCGAGGACGGCAGCTTCTGGCCCTACCTGCGCGACCCCGAGACCCTCGCCCGGCCCTGGGCGGTGCCCGGCACGGCCGGTCTGGAGCACCGGATCGGCGGCATCGAGAAGCAGGACGGCACCGGCAACATCTCCTACGACCCGGCCAACCACGACCTCATGGTCCGCACCCGGCAGGCCAAGATCGACGGCATCAGCGTCCCGGACGCCACCGTGGACGACCCGACCGGCGACGCCCGGGTCCTGGTCCTCGGCTGGGGTTCGACCTACGGCCCGGTCGCCGCGGGCGTGCGCCAGGTACGGGCCGGCGGCGGCAAGGTGGCCCAGGCGCACCTGCGCCACCTCAACCCCTTCCCGGCCAACCTCGGTGCGGTGCTGCGGCGTTACGAGAGGGTCGTCGTACCGGAGATGAACCTCGGACAGCTCGCGCTGCTGCTGCGGGCGAAGTACCTGGTGGACGTCCGCTCGTTCACCCAGGTCTCCGGCATGCCCTTCAAGGCCGACCAACTGGCCGCCGCCCTCGAGGCCGAGCTGTCCGACCTTCCCGCGCCGTCCGGAACGGAGTCCACCGATGGCCGCTGAACTGAAGCTGATCGACACCAAGCCGACCGCCCGGGACTTCAAGTCCGACCAGGAGGTGCGCTGGTGCCCCGGCTGCGGGGACTACGCCATCCTCGCCGCGGTCCAGGGCTTCCTCCCGGAGCTGGGCGTCCAGCGGGAGGACATCGTCTTCGTCTCCGGCATCGGCTGCTCCTCCCGCTTCCCGTACTACATGAACACCTACGGGATGCACTCGATCCACGGCCGGGCGCCGGCGATCGCCACCGGGCTCGCCGCGGCCCGACCGGACCTGTCGGTCTGGGTGGTCACCGGTGACGGCGACGCACTGTCGATCGGCGGCAACCACCTGATCCACGCCCTGCGGCGGAACGTCAACCTGA
>NZ_JBEPAK010000101.1:0-23962 GCF_040298565.1 Kitasatospora sp. NPDC001539
CCGGCGCCGGCCAGCAGGTGGGAGGCCCCGCTGTCGGCCAGCAGGGCGGCGTTGCGGGCGGCGGGCGCCGCCGGGTCCAACGGCAGGTACGCGGCACCCACCGCCTGGACGGCCAGCACCCCGGCGACGAAGGGCGCGCCCGGCTCGGCGAACACCGCCACCACCGAGCCGCGGCCCACCCCGGCCGCGGCGAGCCGGGCGGCCGATCCGGCGGCGCGGGCGAGCAGTTCGCGGTAGCCGAGCCGCTCCCGCCCGTCGTACACCGCGACCGCCTCAGGTGCGGCGGCCGCGACCGCGCGCACCCGCTCGACCAGGCCCTCGTCCGGCTCGGCCGTCGCCGCCCGGCTGCCGAGCAGGCCGAGCGGCTCACCGGTCGCGCCCAGGCCGACCTGGCCGAGCGGGCGGTCGGCGGGCATGGCGGCGAGGGTGTCCAGGAAGGTCGCGAACCGGGCCAGGTGGGTGCCCAGTTCGGCGCCGGTGTAGAGCTCCGGATTGCCGTCCAGGTGGAGTTCGACCGTGCCGTCGTCCGCGTTCAGGACCGTCATGATGAGGTCCTTGACGATGCCGGTGGAGAGGTTGACCACCACGCCCCGGCAGGCCTCGCCGAAGGACAGCTCCGGGTCCTGGTTGAGCACGTTGATGAACGGCCCGAAGGCGCGCTGGTCGTCGATCCGCAGGCCGATGTCCCGGCGGACCCGGTCGCCGCGGTAGCGCTGGTGCTGGAGGGCGCCGGAGACCTCGCGCCAGGCCGCGCGCAGCAGCTCGGTGCGGGTCATCTCGGGGCGGACCCGGACGGCCAGCGGCAGGTAGTTGGCGAGCATGCCCGGGATCGAGCGGCTGATCGCGCCGACCCGGCCGGTCACCGGCAGGGTGAGCAGCGGCGCCGCAACGCCGGTGACCCGCTGGGTGTACGCGGCCGTCGCGGCGACCATCAGCACCGGCAGGGTGACCTTGCCGTCCTGCGCGAGGGCGTGCAGCGCGGCGGTGGTCCCGGCGGAGAGCCGGGCGGTGCGCCGCAGGGCGACCCGGGCGGGGGCCGGCTCCTGGTCGGAGAGCGAGACCAGTTCGGGCAGCGCGCCGTGCCGCTCGGAGGTGAGCCGGTCGGTCCAGTACGCGCGGTCCTTCTCGACCATCCTGGAGCCGAGGTAGTCGCGTTCGGCGTCCAGCAGGCGGTGGAACGGCGGAATGGCGTCGGCGTCCAGTTCCCGGGCCGTGGCCCCGGCGCCCAGCCGGGTGTAGAGGCCGGCGAGCCTGGGGTACATCAGCCCGCGGCTGTAGCCGTCCGCCAGGATGTGGTGCATGCAGAGGTAGAGCAGGTGGTGCTCGGGGCCGAGCGTGATCAGCGCGCCTCGGAACAGCGGGAAGTCGGTGACCTTGATGGGGTCGGCGTGGTCGGCCCGCATCCACCGCTCGGCGGCCGCCAGCGGCTCCGGCTCACCGCTGAGGTCCAGCTCCCTGAGGGGGAGTCGGGCCAGCGGGCGGATGATCTGGCCGGGTGTGCCGTCCTCCTCGACGAACTGCACCCGCAGCCCCTCGGCCTCGTGGCCGAGCCGTTGCAGCGCCCGGCCGAGCAGCTCGGGGTCGAGCGGCCCGCGCAGCTCGATGTAGTCCGCCATGTTGTAGGCCAGCGGCCCGGCGGCGAACTGCTCGTCGAACCAGATCTCGGCCTGCGCCGCGGTGAGCGGAAGGACAGCGCCCGGGTTCGTCGTCAATGCCTTGCTCTCCGTCATCCTCGCCTCAGCACGCCTCGGAAAATCTCGGAACTCTGGTCCGGCCCGTCGCGGTCAGCCGGTGACCGGCTGCAGCCGCCCGCCGACGCCCGCACCGGGCTCCCGGGCCCCGATGCCGGGCAGCAGGCCCTCCGGGCCGATCGAGCGCACCACCCACTCGTCGTGGTAGACGGTGTCCAGGTACCGCTCGCCCAGGTCCGGCGCGATGGTCACGGCCGTCACCCGCTCGCGCACCCCGCCCGTGCCGTCGCCGTGGTGGTCGTCCAGCCAGCGCAGCGCCCCGCTCACCGCGGTGCCGGTCGAGCCGCCGAACATGAAGCCGCCGCGCATCAACGCGCGGCAGGTGCGGACGGTGTCGCGCTCCTCGACGTGGACCGCGCGGTCGACCAGCGAGTCGTCCAGCAGCGGTGGCCGCACGCTGGTGCCCAGGCCCGGGATGTGCCGGGTGCCCGGCGGGGTGCCGAAGGTGACCGAGCCGACGCTGTCGACCGGGACGACCCGCACCGAGGGGCGGCGCTCGCGGAAGTACCGGGCGCAGCCCATCAGGGTGCCGGTGGTGCCGGCGCCGACGAACAGCACGTTCAGGTCCGGGAACTGCCGGGCGATGGCGGGCGCGGTGGTGCGGTAGTGGGCCATCCAGTTGCCGGGGCTCAGGTACTGGTTGAGCCACACCCGGCGGTCGTCGGCGGCCAGCAGGGCGCGGACGTGCCGGATCCGCGCGCCGAGGAAGCCTTCGGTCTCGTGCGGTTCGGTGATCAGGTGCACCTCGGTGCCGTAGGACTCCATGGTGCGCCGGGTCGCCTCGTTGCACCGGGAGTCGGTGACGCAGATGAAGCGGTAGCCGCGGGCGGCCGCGAGCACGCTGAGCGCCACGCCCATGTTCCCGGAGGAGGACTCCACCAGCGTCGCACCGGGGCCGAGCACGCCGGACGCCTCGGCCTGGGCGACCATTTCCCTGGCCGCTTTCAGCTTGATGGATCCGGCGAAGTTGAATCCCTCCACTTTCAGGAAGAGGCGGTGCCCGAAGATCGGCTGAAGATTCACGAAGAGGTCACTGACCTCGAATTCGTGCGACGCGGAAATGACCGGCACGGGGGACTCCTGGCCTTCGGTAACGAATTAGCCTCGGCGGCAAGCCTCGCGCCGGTCGCTGACGAGGGGCTGACGGATTGCTGACGGGGCCCGGACCACCGGGAACGGCGCCGTTCGACGGCGTGCGTCAGCCGTCCGTCAGTTGCCGGTCAGTTGGCCGTCAGTGCGATCGGAAAACGTTTGTTATTCCGTACGTGCACCGCACTTGCACCGCACCGTGCAGGCCTTCCGTGAGGAGCCCGGTTTGAATCGGCCGTCCGCCATCAGTGAAGTCCTTCCGCTCTCGCCACTGCAACAGGGGCTGCTCTTCCTCTCGGAGTACGACCGCGAGGGCACGGACGTCTACACCGTTCAGCTGGTGCTCGACTTCGAGGAGCTGACCGACGCCGAGGCCGCCGCGCTGCGCACCGCGGCGCAGGGGCTGCTGGAGCGGCACCCGAACCTCAAGGCCTGCTTCCGGCACCGCAGGAACGGCGAGGCGATCCAGGTGGTGCCGACCGCCGTCGCGTTGCCCTGGCGCGAGGTGGCGGTGCCGGCCGGGGGAGCGGCGGCCTCGGCCGAGTTCGAGCGGCTGGCCGAGGAGGACCGGCTGCGCCGCTTCGACCTGGCCCGCCCGCCGCTGCACCGGCTCACCCTGGCCCGGGCCGGCGACGGGCGCTGCCGGCTGGTGTGGACCGTCCACCACATCCTGCTGGACGGCTGGTCGATGGTCACCCTGCTCGGCGAACTGGCCGAGTCGGCCCGTGACGCGGCCGCCCCGCACCCGGGCCGGGGCGCGACCGCCGGGGAGCCGGGCCGGGCCGCCACCGCCGGGGAGCCGGGCCGGGAGGCCACCGCCGGGGAGCCGGCCCGCTACCAGGCCCACCTGGCCTGGCTCGGGGCGCAGGACAAGGAGGCCGCCCGGACGGCCTGGCGGGCGGCGCTGGCCGGCGTGACGGAGCCGACCCGGCTGGTGGCCGCGGGCGCGGACCGGCCGCAGGGCGCCGGTGCGCTGCCGCAGGCCGTCCCGCTGGACCTCGACCCGGCGGTGTCCGAGGCGCTGACCGCCTTCGCCCGTGCCCGCGGTCTGACCGTCAACGCGGTGGTGCAGGGCTGCTGGGCGCTGCTGCTGTCCCGGCTGACCGGCCAGGACACCGTGCTGTTCGGCGCGGTCAGCTCCGGCCGCCCGGCCGGCCTCCCGGACGTCGAGCGGATGGTCGGCCTGTTCGCCAACACCCTGCCGGTGCGGGTGGACGTCCACCCGGCCCGCACCCCGGCCGAACTGTTCGCCGCCGTCCAGCGCTCCCAGACGGACCTGCTGCCGCACGAGCACCTCACCCTGGCCGAGGTGCAGCAGCTCACCCCCGTGCGCGGCGAACTCTTCGACACCGCGCTGATGTTCCAGAACTACCCGATGGGCAGCCTGCACGTCGCACCCGGCGACGGCCCCCGGGTGACCGGCGTCGACATCCGCTCGGCCACCGACTTCCCGCTCACCCTCACCGTGTTCCCCGGCAGCCCCTTCGGCCTCGCCGTGAACCACCTGCCCGCGCTGGTCCCCCGCGCCGGGGCCGAGCTGGTCGGGCGGCGCTTCGCCCGGCTGCTGGCCGCCGCCGTGGCCGCACCCGACCAGCCCTGCGGCCGCCTCGACGTGCTGGGGGAGGACGAGCGGCTGCGGATCGTCGAGGAGCGCAACGCCACCGCGACCTCGCCGCCCGGCCCCTGGCTCGCCCCGCTGCTGGACGCCCAGGCCGCCCGCACCCCGGACGCACCCGCCGTACGGTGCGGCGAGGAGTGCCTGACCTTTCGCGAACTGCACGCCCGAGCTGACGAGTTGGCCGCCCGCCTGGTCGCCGCCGGGGCCGCCCCTGAGCGGGTGGTGGCGATCGCCCTGGACCGCTCCTGCGACCTCGTGACGGCCGCGCTGGCCGTCCTCAAGACCGGGGCCGCCTACCTCCCGCTGGACCCGGACCACCCGGTGGACCGGCTGCGCCACATGCTCGACGACGCCGCCCCGGTGGTCACCCTGACCCACCGCCGGGTGCGCGACCGCCTCGGCGACCAACCCGGGACGTGGCTGCTGGACGACGGCCTCCCCACCGCGCCCGGGCAGCGCGTGGCGACCACCGCACCGGCCGGCGGCCACCCCGCGTACGTCATCTACACCTCGGGCTCCACCGGCCGCCCCAAGGGCGTGGTGGTGCCGCACGGCGCGCTGGTCAACCTGGTCCGGGACATGGCCGAGCGCTTCGCCGTCACCCCCGCCGACCGGCTGCTCGCCGTCACCACCTTCGGCTTCGACATCGCCAACCTGGAACTGTTCGTCCCGCTGGCCACCGGCGCCGAACTGCTGGTCGCCGACCGCGCGACCGTCCGGGACCCGGCCGCGCTGGCCGAGGCGGTCACCGTCCTGGGCGCCACCGTCCTCCAGGCCACCCCGAGCCTGTGGCAGACGCTGGCCGCCGACCACGCCCCGCGGCTGGCCGGACTGCGCGCCCTGGTCGGCGGCGAGGCGCTGCCCGAGCCGCTGGCCCGCACGCTCACCGCGCACTGCGCCTCGGTGACCAACGTGTACGGCCCGACCGAGACCACCGTCTGGTCCACCGCCGCGCCGCTGACCGACCGCCCGGGCCCGCCGCCGATCGGCGCCCCGATCGCCAACACCCGGGCGTACGTCCTGGACGGCGCGCTGCGCCCCGTCCCGGACGGCACCTACGGGGACCTCTACCTGGCCGGCAGCGGCCTGGCCCGCGGCTACCTCAACCGCCCCGGCCTGACCGCCGAGCGCTTCACCGCCGACCCGTACGGGCCGCCCGGCACCCGGATGTACCGCACCGGCGACATCGTCCGCTGGGACGCCGCCGGGGAGGTGCTGGAGTACGCCGGGCGCGGCGACTTCCAGGTCAAGATCCGCGGCCACCGGATCGAGCTGGGCGAGATCGAGTCGGTGCTGGCCGCCCAGCCCGGCGTCCGGCGGGCCGTCGTCACGGCCCGCACCGACCGGGCGGGGGACGCCCGCCTGGTCGCCTATGTCGTACCGGCGGGGACCGACCGCGACCGGTTGCGGGAGCGGGCGTCATCGGTGCTGCCCACGCACATGGTCCCCGCCGTGTACGTCCCCCTGGACGAGCTGCCGCTGACCCCCAACGGCAAGGTCGA
Organism: Kitasatospora sp. NPDC001539; assembly: GCF_040298565.1. Taxonomy (NCBI): domain Bacteria; kingdom Bacillati; phylum Actinomycetota; class Actinomycetes; order Kitasatosporales; family Streptomycetaceae; genus Kitasatospora; species Kitasatospora sp. NPDC001539. The sequence goes on from NZ_JBEPAK010000101.1 coordinate 5,961, forward strand.
CCGCAAGGCCCTGCCCGCCCCGCCGGACGAGCGGGCGGGCACCGGGCGCGAACCGGAGGGGGAGCGCGAGGCACTGCTCTGCGGCGTCTTCGCGGAGGCCCTCGGGCTGGCCCGGGTCGGCGCGGACGACGACTTCTTCGAGCTCGGCGGGCACTCGCTGTCGGCGACCCGGGTGGTCAACCGGCTGCGCGCGGTGCTGGGGGTGGACGTGCCGGTGCGGGCGCTCTTCGACGCCCGCACGGCCGAGGCGCTGGCCCGCGCCCTCCCGCCGGGCGGCGCGCCCGGTCAGGCGGACCCGGCGGGGAGCCGGGAGGCCGCCCCGGCCGGAGCCGGCGGGGCCGCCGCCGCGGAGCCCCCCGGGCCGACGGCGCCCGCCCGGCCCGCCCTGCGCGCCGGCGAGCGGCCCGCCACCGTCCCGCTGTCCTACGCCCAGGAGCGGCTCTGGTTCCTGGACAAGCTGGACGGCCCGACCGGCGCCTACAACATCCCGCTGGCCGTCCGCCTCACCGGCCCGCTGGACACGGCGGCGCTGGCCGCCGCCGTCCGGGACGTGCTGGACCGGCACGAGAGCCTGCGCACCGTCTTCGCCGAGGCCGACGGCCTGCCCTCCCAGCTGGTGCTGACCGCCGCCGAGGCCGAGCAGGCGGGCGCCCGGCTGGAGTCGGTGCGGCTGCCGGCCGGCGAGCTGGCCGCCGCGCTGGCCGCCGAGGCCGCCCGGCCCTTCGCGCTGTCCGCCCGGGTGCCGCTGCGCGCCACGCTGTTCGTCCTCGGCCCGCAGGACCACGCGCTGGCGCTGACCGTGCACCACATCGCCGCCGACGGCTGGTCGCTCGGCCCGCTCGCCCGCGACCTCACCACCGCCTACCGGGCCCGGGCCGAAGGCCGTTCCCCCGACTGGCGGCCGCTGCCGGTGCAGTACGCCGACCACGCCCTGTGGCAGCGCGCCCTGCTCGGCGCGAAGGACGACCCGGACAGCCTCGCCGCCGTCGAACTCGCCCACTGGCGCGAGGCGCTGGCCGGCATCCCGGAGGAGCTGGAGCTGCCCCTGGACTTCCCCCGCCCGGCCCGGGCCGGCCACCGCGGCGGCGAGGTCGGCTGCGAGCTGCCCGCCGAGGCGCACGCCCGGCTCGCCGAGCTGGCCCGGGCGGGCGGCGCCAGCCTGTTCATGGCCGTCCAGGCCGGGCTGGCCGCCCTGCTCACCCGGCTCGGCGCGGGCACCGACATCCCGCTCGGCAGCCCGGTGGCCGGACGCACCGACGAGGCCGTCCGCGACCTGGTGGGCTTCTTCGTCAACACCCTGGTGCTGCGCACCGACACCTCCGGCGACCCGGCGTTCCGCGACCTGCTCGGGCGGGTCCGGGAGACCGACCTGACCGCCTTCGCCCACGCCGAACTGCCTTTCGAGCACCTGGTGGAGGAGCTCAACCCGGTCCGCTCGACGGGCCGCCAGCCGCTGTTCCAGGTGGTGCTGGCCTTCGAGAACGCCGCCGAGCCGCTGCCCGCGATGCCGGGCCTCACGGCCGAGGTGATCCCGCTCGGCACCGCGACGGCCAAGTTCGACCTCTCCTTCCAGGTCCGCGAGCGCACCGGGACGGACGGCGCCCCGGCCGGCCTGGACATCCTGCTGGAGTACCGCGAGGACCTCTTCACCGCCGCCACCGCGACCCGGCTGGCGCGCTCCCTGGCCACCCTGCTGGCCTCCGCCGCCCGCACCCCCGACGCCCCGCTCAGCGCCCTGGAGCTGCTCACCGCCGAGGAGCGGCGGGTCCTGCTGGAGGAGTGGAGCGGACCGCCCGCCGCCGCCCCGGCCACCACCCTGACCGCGCTGCTGGAAAGCGCCGCCGCCGGCGCCCCGGACCGCCCGGCCCTGGTGGTCCCCGACGCCGTCCCGGCCGGGCCGGGCACCCTGCGCCTGGACCACCGCGAGCTGAACGCCCGCGCCAACCGGCTGGCCCGGCTGCTGCTGGCCCGCCGGGTCGGCCCGGGGGACCTGGTGGCGCTCGCCCTGCCGCGCTCGGCACAGCTGGTGGTGGCGCTGCTCGCGGTGCTCAAGACCGGCGCCGCCTACCTGCCGGTGGACCCGCGCTACCCGGCCGGGCGGATCGCCCACATGCTCGGCGACGCCCGGCCCGTCCAGGTGCTGACCGCCGAGGGCGTCGCGCTGCCCGGGCTGCCGGAGGGCGTCGTCCCGCTGTCCCTGGACGCGCCGGAGACGGTCGCGGAACTGGCCGGCCACCGGGACACCGACCCGGACGACGCCGAGCGCACCCGGCCGCTCACCCCGCGGGACACCGCGTACGTCATCTACACCTCCGGCTCCACCGGCCGCCCCAAGGGCGTCGCCGTGCCGCACTCCGGGGCGGCGAACCTGGTCGCCAACCTCCGCGCCCTCCACGCGGGGGCGGACGCCCGGGTGCTGCAGTTCGCCTCCTTCAGCTTCGACGCCACCGTGTGGGAGCTGGCCGCCTCGCTGTTCGCCGGCGGCACCCTGGTGCTCGCCACCGACGAGAGCCGGCTCTCCGGCGAGCAACTGGCCGCGCTGATCACCGAGCACCGGGTCAACCACGCGATCCTGCCGCCGACCGTCGCGGCCGGCCTGCCCGACGGTGCGCCGCTGCCCGCCGACCTGGTGCTGGCCGTCGGCGGCGAGGCCTGCCCGCCCGCGCTGCTCGAGCGGCTCGCCGGGAGGGTCGTCCTGCGCAACGCCTACGGCCCGACCGAGGCCTCGGTCTGCGCCACCTGGAGCGACCCGCTGGGCCCCGGCGACGGCCGCCCGCCGATCGGCCGCCCGCTCGGCGGCCACCGCGCGTACGTGCTGGACGCGGCGCTCGCCCCCGCCCCGGTCGGCGTCACCGGTGAGCTGTACCTGGCCGGGGCGGGCCTCGCCCACGGCTACCTGGGCCGTCCGGTGACCACCGCCGAGCGCTTCGTCGCCGACCCGTACGGGCCGCCCGGCGGCCGGATGTACCGCACCGGGGACCTGGTCCGCCGCCGGCCCGACGGCGCGCTCGACTACGTCGGCCGGGTCGACCACCAGGTCAAGCTGCGCGGCTTCCGGATCGAGCTCGGCGAGATCGAGGCCGCGCTGACCCGGCACCCGGTGGTGGTGCAGGCCGCGGTGCGGGTCCGCCCCTCACCGACCGGCGTGCCGCTGCTGGTCGGGTACGTGGTGCCGGTGCCCGGGGTGGCCGCCGTCGACGTGCCGGTGCTGCGCGCCTTCCTGGGCGAGTCGCTGCCCGCGCACATGGTGCCCGCGACCCTGGTGACACTGCCCGCGCTGCCGCTGACCGCCAACGGCAAGCTCGACGTCGCCGCCCTGCCGGAGCCGGGCACGGCGGCCTCCGGCACGGCGGGCGGCGGTGCCGCGGGCGGCGGACGGGCGCCGCGCACCCCCGCCGAGGAGGCGATCGCAGCCGTCTTCGGCGAGGTCCTCGGGCTCGAACGGGTCGACGCGGACGGGGACTTCTTCGCGCTGGGCGGCGACAGCCTGCGCTCGGTGCAGGTCGTCGGCCGGGCCGCCAAGGCCGGGTTCACGCTCGCGCTGGCCGACGTGTTCACCCACAAGACGGTGGCGGCGCTGGCCGCCGTCGCCCGCCCGGCCACGCCCCGCCCGGAGGGCGGCGAGCGGCTTCCGGCGGCCCTGCTGGAGCCGCTGCTGCCGATCCGCCCGTCCGGCGGCGCCGAGCCGCTGTTCTGCGTGCACGGCGGGGTCGGCTTCGGCCTGCCGTACGCCGAACTGGCCGCCCACCTGGACCCGGACCGGCCGGTGTACGCGCTGCAGTCCGAGGGCATCGCGGCGCCCGCCGGGCAGTGGCGCAAGCCATTGGACGTAAGGGAGTTGGCGGCCGACTACCTGGCGCGGATCCGGCAGGTGCAGCCGCGGGGCCCGTACCACCTGCTGGGCTGGTCGTTCGGCGGGCTGGTCGCGCACGAGATGGCCGTCCAACTGCAGGCGGCGGGCGAGCGGGTGGCCTTCCTGGCGGCGCTGGACGTCCACCCGGTGCACCCGGGGGACCGCAACCCCACCGACGAGGAGATCCGCACGGCCTTCCTGACCCACCACGCCGCCGGGACGGGCATCGAGGAGGAGGAGCTGGCCCGGCTGATGGCGGTGATGCGCCACCACACCGACACCGCCCGGGAGTTCACCCCGGGGCGGTTCGACGGGCCGCTGCTGCTGTTCGTCGCCGAGGAGCAGCCGGCGGCCGCCGCCCCGGCCGACCGGGACGGGCTCGCCGACCGCTGGCGGCCCCACCTGACCGGGCCGCTCACCGTGCACCGGGTGCCCTGCGGTCACGAGGAGATGCTCGGCAGGGACGCCGCAGGGCGGATCGGTGCGATCACCGACGCCGCCCTGCGGAACCGCTGACGTGCCCCCTGCCCGGGGCGAACTGCCCTCGCCCCGGGCTACAGGGAGGGGTCCTGCATCAGGATCGCCTGGTACAGGTGGTGCAGCCGGCGGCTCGGCTTGAGCCCCAGCTCGTCGTCCAGCCACCTGCGGGTGCGGTGGAAGATGTCCACGGCCTCCGACTGCCGGCCGCAGCGGTACAGCGCGATCATCAACTGCTCGCTGAACCGCTCCCGTTCGGGGTACTGGGCGAGCAGCTGCTTCAGCTCGGCCACCACCGTCCCCGCCTCGCCGGCCTGCAGCTGCGCCGCGATCAGGTCCTCGCGGGCGGTCTTGCGCTGCTCGTCCAGTCGCAGCGCGACGGCCCGGCACCACGGGCCGTCGCTGGTGTCGAGCAGCGCCGGTCCGCGCCACATCGCCAGCGCCCCGCGCAGCGTGTCCATCGCCTCGTACGGCCGGTGCTCGACCAGCCCCGCGCCCTTCTCCGCCGTCCGCAGGAAGCGGTACGCGTCGACCGCCTCCTCCGGGACGTCCAGCATGTAGCCGTTGTCGACCGTGCGGATCAACTCCTGGTCCGGTCTTTCCAGGCCGAGTTCGGCCAGGGATTTCCGCATTCGTTTCACATTGGCCTGCAGCGCGTTCCGCGCGTTCTTCAGCGACGCCTCCCCCCACAGCTCGTCGATGAGTTCGTCGAAGGCGACCACCTGGCCGGCGTTCAGGGCCAGCATGGTCAGCATCACGCGGTTCTTCTTCGCCCGTAGTCCGACGGTGCGCTGACCGTCGCCGATCAACAGCGGTCCTAATATGGAGATGTACACCAAATTCCCCGTCCGTAGCGGTGAACTCCAGCCACAAGCTTTTCCGTCGATCCCTCGGAGCGCCACTGCAGAAAGCGGTCCACTTGTTTGAAGGGGTGTGAAGAAGGGGAAAAGCCCGGGTATCATTCGCGCCGGTCAAGTATCGGTCACGCGTGGCTCGTCCGGCCATGTACCTTCGTACATGAGTTGGTGGACCTGGGCCACCAGTCCGGCCTGGAGCCTGGACTCGACCCCCAACTTCGCCAGGATGCTGGCGACGTGGGCCTTCACCGTCCGCTCGGTGACGTGCAGCCGGTCGGCGATCCCGCGGTTGGAGTGCCCGGCCCCGATCAGGTCGAAGACCTGGCGCTCCCGGCCCGAGAGCGCGCCCACTCTGGCAAGTTCGTCGCGCCAGCGCGCCGAGGCGAGGCCGCTCTCCCCGTGCTGCCCCACCACACCGGACCCCCGCTCCGTGGTGCGCTCCGTCGTGGATGCGCCCTCCCGCTCGGGAAGCCGCCCGCGCACGACGAACGCCTGCGCGATTCTACAACTCACGTAACAAACCACCACGGGACATGCGGCGTCAAACCCCTTGCGGCACCTACTCGATGACGCCGTGCACGCACGAATCGGCCGGGGCGGTCCCCGGGGCCCGCCCGACGGAGGTCGTCGGACGGGCCCCGGGCACCGCCCCGGCCGTTCCACCTGGCCGTGCCGGTCGGGCCGGCTGTTACGGAAGCGTCGTGCGGGCCCCCGCGGCCGCCACGATCGCGGGCATCCGGGCCGTCCGGCCGGAGGACTGGCGGGCCAGCCGGGAGGGCCACCAGGTCCTCCAGCCGACCAGGGTGATCACGGCCGGCAGCGCCACGATCCGGATCAGCGTCGCGTCCAGCAGCACCGCGCAGGCCATGCCCACGCCCAGCTGCTTCATCTCGATGTAGTGGAGCGAGGCGAGCAGCGCGAACACGCAGACCATCACCGCCGCCGCGCTGGTCACCACCCCGGCGGTGCGCGTGATGCCCTGCTCGACCGCCTCCCGCAGCGACAGCCCGCCGCGGGCCGCCTCCCGGATCCGGCTGACCACGAAGACGTGGTAGTCCATCGAGAGTCCGAGCAGGATCACGAAGAGCATCAGCGGCATCCAGGCGACCACCCGCCCGGTGGACTCGAAGTGCAGCAGCCCCTGCGCCCAGGTCGGCTGGAAGACCAGCGCCAGCAGGCCGAAGGAGGCCGCCGCGGAGAGCAGGTTGAGCGCCACGGTGATCGCGGCCAGCACCACCGAGCGGAAGGCGAGCGCCATCACCAGGAAGGTCAGCGCCAGTGCCGCCCCGAGCACCCAGGGCAGCTTGTCCATCACGTTCGCCCGGTAGTCCACGTCGTACGCCACGTCGCTGCCGCCGACGGCGAACCGGGCGCCCTCGACCGCGCCGAGGGTGTGCGGGGCGAGGTCCGTGCGCAGCCGGTCCAGCGAGGCGCGGGCCTGCGCCGAGCCGCTCGCGAACCGGGTGCCGATCGCCACGGTGGCGACCGTGCCGTCCGCGGAGGTCCGCACCACCGGCCCCGGGTCGTGGACGAAGAGGTCGTCCGCCATCGCCTGCTGGACCAGCTCGGCCACCGCCGCGCCCAGTTCCGCCGAGCGGCCGGCCGGGGCCGTCACGGCCACCGTGTGGGTGTCGGACTGGCTCGGGAAGGAGTGGGTCAGCCGCTCGTAGGCCTGCATCGCCGGGATCGACCGGGGCAGGTCGTCGATCCCGGTGGCCTTGAGCTTGAGCCCCAGGGCCGGCAGCGCGAGCAGCAGCAGGACGCCGACCGAGGCGACCAGCGCGATCACCGGGTGGCGCAGCGAGGGCTTGAGCATCGTCGACCAGAGCCGGGGCTTGACCCCGCCCCGCCCGGTGAACCGCCACACCATCGGCAGGCGGGGGACGTCCAGGAAGCGGCCGAAGCGGGAGAGCAGGGCAGGGAGCACGGTCAGCGAGGAGATGATCGCGATCGCGACCACGATCACCGCCCCGGTGGCCATCCCCTCGAAGGCGATGTGCCCGGCGAGGTAGAGCGCGCCCATCGACACCATCACGACCACCCCGGAGACCAGCACCGAGTGCCCCGAGGTGGCGGCCGCGATCTCGATCGCGTCGATGGTGTCGGCGCCCAGCGCCCGCTCCTCGCGCTGGCGCTTGAGGTAGAAGAGCGAGTAGTCGACGCCGATCGCCATGCCCGTCAGCACGATGAACTGGCCCACCGGCCCGGGATCGGGGACCACCTGCGAGGCCACCCCCCACAGGCCGAGGCCGGCCAGCACCGAGGAGAGGCCGATCACCACCGGGACGCTCGCGGCGACGACCGCGCCGAAGACGAGGACCATCACCAGCAGGGTGATCGGCAGGCTGAGCACCGTCGCCTTGCGGAGGTCCCGGCCCAGCATGTCGTTCAGCCCGGCCTTGATCGACCCCGCGCCGACCAGCTCCATCCGCACGTCGCTGTGCCCCTGCCGGGCCTCGGCGACGCGGTCGAGCAGCGGCTGCACCCGCCCGGCGGCCGTCTCCGGGTCCCCGTCGAGGGTGACCGGCACGCGCAGCGCGGAGCCGTCCGGCGCGGGCTGCGGCTGCCCGATCGCGGCGATGCCGCCGAGGGTGCGCAGGCCCCGGGTGGCGGCCTCGGCCGCGGACTGCGCCCGGTCGGTGTCGAGCGGTCCGCCGTTCCAGGAGGTGATGAGCAGGTTCTCCACGGCGCGCTCCTGCAGGCCGCCGCTGCGGGCGATCGCGGCGGCCCGTCCGGACTGGCCGATGGAGAGGTCGGAGGCGGTGGCCTGCCGGGTGCCGGTGAGGCCGCCGACCACGAGGGCGCCGACCACGAACGCCACCCAGATCGCGATCGCCCACCAGGGGTGCACGGCGCTCCACCGGGCTGCCCTGGTGATCACGTTCCTGCCTTCCACGATCACGGTCCCTCCTCCTCGGCGGAATCGCCGGAGCCGGCGCGGGCCGGTTCTGGAGTCCGGCCGTGCGGTGCGGGGTGCGCTCGCCCCGGAGAAATCTAGTGACGCTCCGGCGCGGGCTCACGGGTGCAAAACCGCCGACTCGTGGGGGAGTTTTCTCTACTTGACGCCCGGTCGGCGAATCCCCGGCCCGGTGGTCTCCGGCGTCACCGGACACCACACGGCCGAGGACACGGCGAAGGGCCCGTCGCCGAGCAGCGCGACGGACCCCGCGTACCCCTCCGGCAGCGACAGGTCGGCGACCCTCCAGGGCCCGGTGAGCGGTCCGCCCGCGGGGCCGCGCACGGTGGCCTGGGCGGCGGCGTGGGCGACCGGGAGCGCCATGCCCTCGGTCAGCCGGCCCCCGGCCGCCTTCACGCAGGCCTCCTTCCTGGTCCACAGCCGGGCGAACGCCGGACGTCCGCCGCTGGCCACCAACTCCCTCTCCCGGTGCGGGAAGAAGCGCCGGGCCAGCCGGTCGGCGTCCAGGCCGGGGCGGACCAGTTCGACGTCCACCCCGACCGGCCGCGGAGCCACCGCCAGCAGCGCCAGATCGCCCGAGTGGGAGAGGCTGAAGTGCAGCCAGGGCGCGTCCGCGACGGACGGCTTGCCCCAGCGGCCGCGGACCAGGCGCAGCCCGTCCGGCGGACGGCCCAGGCGCTCGCCGAGCACGATCCGGACGGCCGCGTGGGCGAGCACGAACCGGCGCCGCATCCCGGGGAGCCGGCCGCGGTCGGCGCGCGCCCGCTCGTCCGGGTCGAGCAGTTCCTCCAGCACGGCCGGAACCGGCTGATCCTCCGCGTCCGGGCCGTCGGCGCCGGACAGCGGGATCAGCCGGATCTCGACCGGTTCTCCGGTGCCGTTCAGATCCGGTCCACCTTTCCGGTGTGCAGCCCCTGGAAGAGGTTGAGCTTCTGGATGTTGCGGGTCCCCTCCATGAACTCCACGCCCCGGGCGTCCCGGGCGAGCTTGTCCAGCAGGGGGTGGTCGAGTCGGGCACCGGGGCCGAAGAAGCCGGGCGCGCGCAGGGTGACCTCCTCGGCCACCTCGCAGGCCCGGGCCTTCGCCGCCGACGCCAGGTGGCCGTCGGACGACCTCCGGTCCACCGCGAGCGCCGCCCGGTAGGTCAACTGCCGTGCGGCGTCGATCCGTCGGCCCAGCGCCTCGTGCTCGTCCCGCTCCGCGCCGCGCAGTTCCTTGCGGTTCTCGGCGACGTAGTCGTGCGCGGCCCGGGCGATGCCGAGCGCGATCGCCGCGACGCTCGGGCGCAGCCGGTTGAAGACCGAGACGATGCCCCACATCCCCCGCCGGGTCGGCGGCAGGTGGGCGCCGAGCACCCGTTCGGCGGGGACGTGCACCCGGTCGAGGACGACCCGGCACAGCTGCACCCCGCGCAGGCCCAGGGTGGGCAGCGGCTCCGCCCGGTAGCCGGGATCGGCGGTGTCCACCAGGACGGCCAGCACGCCCAGCCGCTCCGTCCCGGCCACCCGGGCGAAGACCGCCCCCAGGTCGGCCCGGGCCGCGTTGCCGACGTACCGCTTCTCGCCGTCCAGCAGGTACGAGCCGTCGCCGACCGGGGTCAGCGTGGTGGTCATCTCGCCGATCGCGGAGCCGCGGTCCGGCTCGGTGAGGGCGAAGCAGGTCCAGCGCGGGCGCTCGGCCAGGCGGCCGTACACCCACTCCCGCTGGGCCGGGCTGCCCAGCACGCCGAGCAGCACCCCGGTCATCGAGGCGCCGGGCGAGCCGAGCATCATCCCGGCGTCGCCGCGGGCCAGTTCCTCGCTGATCAGGACGCGCTCCAGGGTGGCCAGGCCGTGCGCGGGGCCGCTGCCGGGGCCGTCGTCGGCGCGTTCCCACTGCGGGGGCGTCAGGTGGCCGGCCAGGAAGCGGACCGCCGGCAGGTCCAGGTAGCGGTGCACGGCGTCCGGGTCCCGGTCCAGTTCCAGGGCGCCCGCCCGCAGGTCGTCGGCCCACTGCCGGACGAAGCGGTGGGTGGTGCGCAGCGGGCCTGGCAGGGTGCTCACACGGTCCCCTCGGAGGTGTCGCGGCGGTGCTCGGCGGGCCCGGGCCAGCCGCAGTAGACGTCGGCGAGGAGCTCGGAGGCGTACGCCGCCCGGCCGGGCCCCTCGGCGGTGAAGCCGTACGCGCCGAGCAGCCGCAGCAGCGCGCGGTCGACCTCGGTGATCTGGGCCTGCAACCGGGCGACGGCGCGGGCGTCCAGCGGGCGGGCGGGCGCGAGCGGGTCGCCCTCCTCGGCGCCGTCGGCGGCCTCGGTCAGCTGCTCCAGGACGCCGGCGATCTCCAGCTGCTCGATCAGGGCGTCGGCGAGCGCGCCCTTGACCATCTGCTGAAGCAGCAGCGAGGTGCCCTCGACCCGGCGGGCGGCGAGGTAGGCGACGCAGGCCCCGCGCAGCCGCTCGGAGTGTCCGAGCCGCAGCCAGGCCAGGCCGGTGCCCCACAGCTGCGGGTCGGGGCCGGGCGGGGTCCGCGCATCGGCGGCGGGGTGGAGGACGGCGAGGCCCGCGAGGGCGCCGTCGTCGGCTCCCGGCGCTTCGCCGTCCTCCACCGACTCGCCGTACCCGCCGTACTCGTCGAGCAGTTCGCGCGGCACCACGGCGTGGCCGCGCGGCCCCCGGGGCGGGGCGCCCGGGGAGAGCGCGCGGGACAGCAGGGTCAGGGCGGGGACGAGTCCGTCGGTGCGCGCACCGGTCCTCGCCTCCCGCCAGTGCTCCCGCACCTCGGCCGGAACGGTCATCCGTGTCTCAACTCCCCCGTGTGCAGCGTGCAGTAGGCCAGGAAGTCGCGTTGCCGGTCGTAGTCGGCGACGACCACCGGCCGGTCGCCGCCGTCGACGGCGAGCAGTGCGCTCCAGCTCCCGGTGGCCGGCCGGCCGCTCCGCGCGCGCACCGCGGGCCCGTGGTGCGGCGGGAGTCCGGGGCAGTCGGCGAGGCCGGAGCCGGCCGCCAGGGCCGCGCCGTCCGGCCACGCGGCGAACAGCGCAGGCTCGGGCCGCCCCTGGGCGAGGCCGCCGAGCGGCCGGTCGCCGCCGTCCCAGCGCAGCAGCAGCGCGACCGCCGCGTCCCCGCGCACGGCGTCCGGGGACGGCTCGGCGGGCAGCGGGAAGGGCTGGGTGCCCTGGTCCACGGCCAGCAGCAGCAGGCGGGTCCAGCCGCACCGCCGGGCGTACTCCACGCCCGCCCGCAGCGCGCTGAACGGCGCCAGCCGGCCCTGGTCGGAGACCGCGAAGGCGAGCGGCCCGCCCGGCAGCCGCCGCTTCACGCACGAGGCGACCAGCTCGCTGTGCTCGAAGTCCGGTGCGGCGTAGGCGATCACCGCGAGCTGGGGGGCGTCCTCGGCGGTCAGCGGTCCGAGCGCGTCCAGTGCGCCGTCGGCCAGCTGCGCCGAGGTGCGCCGCCCGGCGGCGGCGAACTGGTCGCGGTCGAAGGACAGCCCGTAGGGCGCCCCGAGTTCGGCGTAGAACTCCTCCCGCTCCCGCGCGTCCTGCGGCCGGTACGGCCCACCCGGGCCGGGCGGGGCGTACGCGGCCGCCCGGACGAGCCGGGGCAGCGCCGCGGGGCCGGCCGGGTGGGTGCGCCGTACCGGCGCGGTCGCGCGGAACATGCTCAGGCGTCCGCTTCCGCCGCGACGAAGCCGGCCAGCGAGCCCACCGTCTCGAAGTGGGTCATGTCCAGCTCGTCGGCGTCGAACTGCACGTCGAGGATCTCCTCGATGGTGATCAGCAGCTCCAGCGCGCTGCTGGAGTCCAGGCCCAGCTCGTCGAAGAGCCGGACGTTCTCGTCGGCGCCGGAGACGTCCTTGTCGAGGACCTGGGAGAGGCCCTGGCGGACGGCGTCGACGTACTTCGGGTCGGTCACGGTGTCGCTCACGGTGTGCTCCTCGCTCTGGTTCCGGCCGCCGGTCGGCGCCGGGTTCGGGTCAGTTGTCGTGGCCGGCGGGCCGGTGCAGCCGCTGGCCGGCCAGCATCGCGTCCACGTCGTCGCGCTCGCGGACCAGGTGCGCCCGGCCGTCGAGGACGAGCACCTCGGCCGGGTAGCCGTGGCTCAGGAAGTGCACCGGGGAGGCGGTCGGCCCGTACGCGCCGGAGCGCTGCACGCCGATCAGCTCGCCGGGCCGCAGCGGCGGCATCGGCACCTTCTTGCCGATCACGTCGTTGGGCGTGCACAGCGGGCCGGTGATGTGCCAGGGCTCGGTGGCCAGCTCGTCCAGCCGCTCCAGCGCGGCCATCGGGAAGTTGCGCTTGACGTACGAGCCGATGCCGACCGCCGCCATGTGGTGGTTGGTGCCGCCGTCGGTGACCGCGAAGTTCTCGCCCATCGAGGTCTTGGTGTAGCGCACCCTGGTCACGTAGGTGCCGGAGGCGGCGACCAGGAACCGGCCCAGCTCCATGATCAGCCGGGTGCCCGGGTGCCGCCCGGCGAAGTCCTCGATCAGCGGGTTGAGGCCGGCGGTCAGCACCTGGACGTCGAGGTCCTTCTCGTTGTCGAAGTAGGCGATGCCGAGTCCGCCGCCGACGTCCACCGTCTCCAGCGGGAAGTCCAGCTCGGCGGAGAGGCGTTCGGCCAGCTCGAAGATCCGGCGGGTGTTCTCGACCACCGACTCCTCGGACAGGATCCGGGTGCCGAGGTAGACCTGGACGCCCGTCAGCCGCACGTTCGGGTACCGTCCGGCCAGTCCCTTGCCCTCGGCGAGCAGCAGCTCCTCGTCGGTGCCGAACTGCCGCGGCTTGCCGCCCATGGTCAGCCCCGAACCCTTGACCTGGAAGCTCGGGTTGACCCGCAGCACGACCCGCGCGACGGTGCCGCGCTCGCGGGCCAGCCCGTCGATCAGCCCCAGCTCCAGGACCGACTCGCAGACGATCGCGTGGACGTCCTCGTCCAGGCAGGCCGCCACCTCCGCGCGGCTCTTGCCGGGGCCGAGGAAGATGATGTCCTGCGGGCCCACCCCGGCCCGGAGCGCGGTGACCAGCTCGGTCAGCGAGGAGACCTCGGCCCGGGCGCCGCAGCTGTGCAGCAGCGCGCAGATCGAGATGTTGGGGTTGGCCTTCAGCGAGTAGAAGACCTCCATCGCCGGGTGCAGCGCCGCGCGCAGCCCCCGGAACCGGGTGGTGATCTCCTCGCCGTCGTACAGGTACAGCGGGGTGCCGAACTCCTCGGCCAGCTCGGTGATCCCGAGGCCCTGGACCTCGAATGCGACGCTCACGCTCGGCTCCGTTCCGGGAGGGCCGCGAGGCGGCCGGTGATGTCGGTGTCGATCGCCGCGATCTCCTCGTCGGAGGCGCCGACCAGCACGCCGTACAGCCGGCCCTCGACGCCGTCGGCGGCGTCCTCGGACCACGCGGCGTTCACCGTGGCGTAGTTGTTGACGAACAGGCCGCGCGGGCGGGGGCCGCGGCCGGTCAGCAGCAGCCCGTCCAGCACCCCGGCCAGCTCGGCGAAGGGCAGCGGGCGGGTCAGCCGCAGCGGGTAGTGCCGGGCGACGGCGACCTCCTCGGTCCCGGCCAGGCCGCCCTCGTGCACCACGTTCTGGTAGGTGGACATGTTGTTGCGGGCGTTGATCTCGACCACCGGGTAGAGGCCCTCGTCCGGGTCGACCATCGCGTCCACGCCGACCACGCCGTGGTAGCCGTCGGCGGCGAGCCGCTCGCCGAGCCGCAGCGCCGTCCCGGCGATCTCGGCGACCTGCGCCTCGGACAGCCGGGCCGGGATGCGGTGGCCCTTGTGCACCCCGCCCTCGGTGAGCAGCTCCTTGACGAAGTCGAAGTGCGTGGAGCCGTCCCGGCCGACGGTGAACTGGTAGTTGAGGTCGCAGCGCTTGGCGACCCACTCCTCGATCACCAGCGCGGTGCGCGGCGCCCCGCCCCCGGCCGCCGCGGCCTTCTCGGCCTGCTGCACGGCCATCCGGTGCAGCCGGCCCAGCCGGGCCGCGCTGTCCAGCACCACGATGCCCTTGCCGGACACCCCGAAGGCGTCCTTGAGCACCACCTTGCGCCCGGCGTCCAGCAGTTCGCCGGCCGCGGCCACCGCCCCGGCCAGCTCCTCCAGCGTCTCGCAGGCCCAGCCGCGGGCCTGCCGGATGCCCAGCTCGTCGGAGAGCCGACGGCTGTACACCTTGCTGTTGACCTTCTTGCAGACCGCCGCGGTGGGCGCGGCCAGCGGCAGCCCGGTACGGGCGGACAGCTGCTCCTCGACGGCGGAGACGCCGTGCGCGCTCAGCCGGGCGCCCTCGGCGGCCAGGTCGGCGAGGGCGGCGCACAGCGCCGGGTCGGCGAGGGCGTCCTCGCTGACGGTGCGCCGCGGATCCTGGCCGGACACCACGTGCACGGTGGGCAGTTCCAGGCCGAGGCCCTCCAGGTAGCCGCGGTAGCCCCGGTCCAGCGGGGTCTTCAGCACGACGTGGTCGTCCTTGCCGCCGAGCAGCAGCGCGAACTCGTCCATCCGGTTCACCACCGCGCTGCCCGCGTGCGCGGCGACCCGGGGCAGCGCGGGCTCGCCGAGCGCCCAGTGGTTCTCCACCTCGAAGTTGCCCAGGAACACCAGCGGGGTGTCCGCGGATCCGGTCACCGCGCGCTTGAGGCGCGCGCTGAAGCCGGCGGAGGGAAGGTGCATCTCGACCTCGTCCATTCTCGTGTGGGTGCTGACGGCGCCCGCGGTCCTGACGGCGCCCGCGGTGCGGTGGGCGCCCGCGGTGCAGTGGGCGCCGTCAGTGCTCGAGGACCATCGCGGCGAAGGTCGCCCCGAGCCCCACGCTGGTCATCAGGTAGCGGTCGCCGGGGCGCAGCCGCCCCAGCTCGGTGGCCTTCTGCAGGTTGATGAAGGGGTCGGCGCAGAAGCAGTGGCCGGTGTCGCCGATCAGGTCGAGGAAGACCTTGTCGACCGGCAGCCCGAGGTCCCGGCAGACGCCGAGCCAGGACAGCCGGTTGACGTTGTGGGGCAGCACCAGCGCCAGCTCGTCCAGCTTGCAGTCGGCCTCCGCCAGGGCGGCGTCGATCACCTCGCACAGGCCCGGCCCGTAGAGGTCCTGGAACTCCTTGGCGGCCTCCTCGCCCATGATGAACTCGTCGCCGAACCGCGGGTGGGTGCGCGCCGCGTAGCCGATCATGCGGTCCGGCCCGGTGCGGTCCGCGCTGACCAGGAGGGCCACCGTGCCCTCGCCCATCACGGTCACGTCCGGGATGGACTGGGTGCGGGTGGTGCAGGCCTTCTCCCCGGCCACCACCAGGGCCAGCGCGTCCGGGTCCGGGTCGGCGGCGAGCAGGGTGCCGGCCAGGTCCAGGGCGAGCAGCCCGGAGGCGCAGGCGTGGTGCGAGACGACGAACGCGGCGGCGTGCTCCAGGCCCAGTTCGGTCTGGAGCGGGCGCAGCGAGGTCATCGGGTAGGGCAGCGGCGAGGGCATCGTGCGGGCCTGGAGGACGTACTTGACGCGCTGTTCCTGTCCGCGCAGCTCCACCAGCTTGGTCGCGGCGCGCAGCAGCAGCTCGGTCTCGGTGGCCTCGGGGTCGCGGCACACCTCGGCGAGTCCGTAGAAGCGCTGGTAGCGCCGCAACTGGACGTCCGTCAGCTGCAGTTCCTGTTGGAAGCGGGCGATCGGGATGGTGTCGGGAAGGCAGCTGGAGACTGCCGTGATCGACGTCATGCCCACTACGGTCGCGCGCGGCGCTGACGCTCAGCTGACGCCGGGCTGACCGCCCCGGCGCCGCCCCGGCGCGCACGGGCCCGTGGGCCGGATGTCATCCTCCGCAGGAGTCACGCGGCGCCCCGGACGCGGCGGGAGGGGTGGGCCTTCCCGGCCCACCCCTCCCGGTCGTCCGACGGCCGCGCGGCCTCGTCGTCGCCGAGGTCGCGGGTCAGTCCTCGTCGCCGAAGTCGCCCCCGGCGTCGGTTCCGTCCGGGGTGCCGCTGATCGCGTACCCCTGGCGGCGGGCCTCGTAGCAGGCCACCGTCGCGGCCGCCGAGACGTTCAGCGAGCCGACCCGGCCCAGCTGCGGCACGAACACCACCTGGTCGCAGAGCGCCAGTGCCTCCGGCGTGATCCCGCGGTCCTCGTGCCCGAGCACGAAGGCCACCGCCGGGGTCAGCTCGGCGGCGAACATCGGCACGGCCTCGTCCGCCAGTTCCAGCCCGACCACCTTGAAGCCGTCCGCCTTCGCGGCCGCCACCGCCTCGGCGACGGTCGGGAAGTGTTCGACCTTCAGGTACTTGTCGGTGCCCATCGCGGCCTTCTGAGCGCCGGAGGAGCGCACCGACGGGGTGTCCCCGGTCAGGTACAGCTTCTCGGCGCCCATCGCCGCCCCGGTCCGGACGACCGAGCCGACGTTGAACGGCGACTGCAGGTTCTCCAGGATCATCGCGAGCCGGAACTCGTTGCTGCGCCGCCACGAGCGGTGCAGACGCTTCAGTTCGGTCCCGCGCAGCTGCTTCACGACGTCGTTCCCCGTCCACTCTCCGAGCCCTCGCCCGCTTCCGGGCGGGGCCGTGCTTCCAGAATCCGGAACCCGTTGACCGACGTGACCCGGGAGGTCGGGTAGCCCTGCTCGTTCAGCCACTTCTGCAGCGAGTCCGAGCCCAGGTGCTTCTGCACCACGAGGAACGCCGACCCGTCCGGGGTCAGCCGGCCGAGCCAGTGCGTCAGCAGCCCGCGCAGCGCGGCCTTGCCGATCCGGATCGGCGGGTTGGAGTAGATGGTGGCGAAGCGGACGTCCTCGGGGACGTCGTCGGGCAGCGCGGCCCGGACGTTGCCCAGCCCCAGCGCCTCGGCGTTCAGCCGGACCAGTTCGAGCGCCCGCTCGTTGACGTCCACCGCCCACACCGGCAGCCGCTTGCGGCGGGTCGCCCAGGTCAGCGCGATCGGGCCGTAGCCGCAGCCGACGTCCAGGATCGGGCCGCGCACCCGCGGCTGCGGGGCGTGCTCCAGCAGGATCCGGGTGCCCGGGTCGAGCCGGCTGCGGGAGAACACCCCGGCGTCGGTGGTCAGTTCCAGGGTGACGTCCGGGAGGGAGACGGTGATCGGCCGGCGTTCGCTGGCGACCTCGGGTGCACCGGTGAAGTAGTGCGAGCCGGACATGCGCTTCCCGTCGTTCCTGAGGGCCGTCCTTCGCGGGGGCCGTCGTTCGTCAAGGCCTCGGGGCCACCGGGTGGGTGCGGGTCAGCCCTGGGTACGGCACCGATCGTACCCCCGGTGGCCTGCGGGGCGGTCCGCGCGGCCGCCGGGGCACCGTCGCCGGGCGGACGGCGACCCGCGCGCGGCGCCGTGCACGGCGACCCACCGGGCTGCGGCCCGGTTGCGGCCCGGTTGCGGCCCTGGCAACACGCCCGGAGGGCTCGCGCTGATCGCGTGCGGGCGTCCGGCGGCGGATACTGCCAGTACGCCATCCGTGGGAGCATCCGAACACCGAGGACGGACGCCATGCCGCAGAATCACGAGGAGTACCTGATCGACGAGGCCGACGAGGCCGTCGAGCCCGACGACGAGGAACCCACCGGCGACGAGTACGACGAAGTCGCCGAGCGCCGGGCCCTCGGCGCGGACCCGGCCACCGACGTCGCGGACGCCGCCGAGCAGAGCCGGGTGGTCCAGCTCGACGAGGACGACTACCGGGAGTAGCGGCCGACGGGGCAGCAGCCGCCTACAGCGCCTTGCGGCGTTGCAGCCAGGCCATCGCCGCCCAGCCCGGCAGCACCGGCAGGATCAGCGTCAGCAGCCGGAACAGCGCCACCGCCGCCAGCGCCCCGCCCTTCTCCATCGACGCGCTCTGCTGGAGCCCCAGCGTCAGCGCCGTGTCCACCGCGCCGGCCCCGCCCGGGGTCGGCGAACTGGCCACGCCCGCCCTGGTCAACCGGCACGGCTACCGCACCGTCCTGGC
>NZ_JBEPAK010000102.1:0-23876 GCF_040298565.1 Kitasatospora sp. NPDC001539
AGCTGACTCTTAATCAGCGGGTCCGGGGTTCGAGTCCCTGGCGGCGCACAGACAGCCGGAAGGCCCGTCGCGAGAGCGGAGGGCCTTCCGGCGTTTCGACTCGGGGCGTTTCCACTCCGGGCGTTTCCACTCCGGGCAATACGACCCCGGGCGATTCGACCCCGGGCGTATCGACTCCGGGCCGTGCGGCCGCCGCCGCGTTCCGGCCCCGGCGTTCCCGCCGCCCGGAGGCCCCGCCCGTTGGCAGGAAAGGTGGGAAGCAGGTCATTGCTGCCCTCCGCGCCCGCTGACAGGCTGGCCGCATGAGAGCGCGCAGCGTGGTCATCGTCCTCCACGAGGGCGTGCAGAGCCTCGACGTGACCGGCCCCCTGGAGGTGTTCGCCGGAGCGAACGCGGCCTCCGGGCAGCCGGACGCGTACCGGGTGACCACGGCCTCGCTGGGCGGTGGGCCGGTGCGCAGCTGCAGCGGGCTCCGGTTGCTGCCGGACGCGGACCTCGCCGAGGTCGCGGCGGCCCACACCCTGCTGGTGCCCGGCGGGCAGGGCACCGAGGACCCGGACGACGCGCTGGTGGCGCGGATCCGCGAGCTGGCCGGTCGTGCCGAGCGGGTGGTGTCGGTGTGCACCGGGGCCTTCCTGCTCGCCCGGGCCGGACTGCTCTCCGGGCGCCGGGCGACCACCCACTGGGCGTACTGCGAGGAGCTGGCCCGGCGCTTCCCGGACATCGCGGTGGACCCGGACCCGATCCACGTCCGGGACGGGCACGTCGCCACCTCGGCCGGGGTCACCGCCGGGATCGACCTCGCCCTCGCGCTGGTCGAGGAGGACCTCGGCCGGGAGACCGCACTGCTGATCGCCCGCCACCTGGTGGTCTTCCTGCGCCGACCCGGCAACCAGGCCCAGTTCAGCACCCAGCTGGCCGCCCAGGTCGCGGCCCGGCAGCCGCTGCGCGAGGTGCAGCGGTGGATCGCCGAGCACCCGGATGCCGACCTGTCGGTCGAGGCGCTGGCCCGCCGCTCGGCGCTGTCGCCGCGGCACTTCGCCCGCGCCTTCGCCGCCGAGGTGGGGGTGACCCCGGGCCGGTACGTCGACGGCGTCCGGCTGGAGGCCGCCCGGCGGCGGCTGGAGGACACCGACGACGGCATCGAGGAGATCGCCCGCTCCTGCGGCTACGGCACCCCGGAGGCGATGCGGCGCGCCTTCGTCCGGACCCTGGCCGCCCCGCCCGCCGAGTACCGACGCCGCTTCCGAACCCGTCCCGACGGAGGACCCTGATGCGCATCGCCGTCCTGCTGTACCCCGACTTCACCGCCCTCGACGCCGTGGGCCCGTACGAGGTGCTGTCCCGGATCCCCGGCGCCGAGGTGGTGTTCACCGCGGCCCGGCGCGGGCCGGTCCGCACCGACATGGCGAGCCTGGCGCTCACCGCGGACGCCGCCCTGGAGGAGGTGGACTCGGCCGACGTCCTGCTGGTGCCCGGCGGACCGGGGACGGGGGCCCAGCTGACCGACCCGGCCGTGGTCGAGTGGGTGCGCGCCGTCGACGCGACCACCACCTGGACCACCTCGGTCTGCTCCGGCTCGCTGCTGCTGGGCGCCGCCGGGCTGCTCGAGGGCCGCCGGGCCACCTCGCACTGGATCTGCCTGGACCAGCTGGCCGGCTTCGGGGCGGAGCCGACCGGGATCGAGCGGATCGTGGTCGACGGCAAGTACGCGACCGCGGCCGGGGTCTCGGCCGGGATCGACCTCGCGCTGACGCTGACCGGCCTGACCGCCGGGGACACGACCGCGCAGGCGCTCCAGCTGGTGATCGAGTACGACCCGCAGCCGCCGTACGCCGCGGGATCCCTCGCCAAGGCGTCCCCCGAGGTGGTCGAGGAGGCGAACCGGCTGCTGCGGGCCTAGGGGTCCGGCGTCACACCCCCGCCTGCGGGCCCGCGACGCCGGACCCGGTCCGGCCCCGCGTCGCGGGGAAGCCGTGGCGGCGGGCGGCGAGGGTCACCGCCAGGACGGGCAGCAGCAGCGCGAGCACCGTCCAGGGCAGGGCGCCGGTGCCGAGACGGCCGAGGACCAGGCCGCCGAGCACCCCGCCGCCCGCCATCGCGGCGTTCCACAGGGTGACCAGCATCGCCTGGGCGGCGTCCGCCCGTTCGCCGCCCGCGTCGCCGACGGCGGTCTGCAGCAGGGTCGGTGCGCCGCCCCAGCCCAGGCCCCAGAGCAGGGCGGCGAGGTGGACGAGCGGCGCGCTGTGCGACCACAGGCCGAGCAGACCCGCCGTCAGGGCGACCAGCAGCGCGCCGCCGATCGTCAACCGCCGCAGGCGGCGGTGGATGTGGACGCCGGTGAGCCAGACGCTCACCAGGGAGGCCAGTCCGAACACCAGCAGCACGGAGTCGGCGGCACCGCCGAGACCGGCCCGGTCGAGGAACGGCGAGACGTAGGTGAACAGGATGGTGTGGGCGAGCACGAAGAGCACCGTCACGGTGAGCACCGGCGCCACTCCGGGCACGTGGAGGGCGGCCCGGACTCCCCCGTCCGGCTCCGGGCGTCCGTGATCGGCCGCCGGCGAGCGGCCGGGCGGGGGCTGGTCGGGCAGGAGCGCCGCGATCCAGCCGACCACGGCGACGGCCAGGGCCGTCATGGCCAGGAAGGGCACCCGCCAGGCGAGCGCCCGGCCGAGGAAGGTGCCGACCGGCACGCCGACCGAGAGCGCGACCGGCACGCCGGCCATCGCCACCGCCATCGCCCGCCCCTGCGACTCGACCGGCACCAGCCGCCTGGCGTACCCGGCCAGCAGTGCCCAGGCGAGGCCCGCCGCGACGCCCGCCAGGAAGCGGGCGGCCAGCGTCAGCGGATAGTTCGCGGAGAGCGCCGTCACCGTGTTGGCCACCGCGAAGCCGGCCATCGCGGTGAGCAGCAGCCGTTTGCGGCTCCAGGCGGCGGTGGCCGCGGTGAGCGGGATCGCGGTGACGGCGGAACCGATCGCGTAGACGGTGACGGTCTGCCCGGCGGCCGACTCGCTGACCCCGAGTGCCCGGCTCATCCCGGGCAGGACGCCGGCGGGCAGGTTCTCGGTGAGCGCGGTGACGAAGACGGCGGTGGCCAGGGCGAGCAGGGAGGGGAGCGGAAAGGCCCTGCGGGGTACCGGGGTTGTGAGCTGGGTGGTCGCCATGGGGCCATGCTCGGACCTCACACGGGTGTCAGGTTCAAGCACGGCCCCGCGGGGCCTGATCGCCGGCTCACCAACTCACCGGCTCACCGACTCACCGACCCGGCGGCTCACCGACCCGGCGGCTCGACAGCTCACCGGTTCACGGGCTCACGGGCTCACGGGCTCACGGGCTCACCGGCCGAAGTAGCCGTCGAAGTTCTTGGAGAACTCCTGGCCGCCGAACCGGTCCCAGTTGATCGACCAGGTCATCAGCCCGCGCAGGTTCGGCTGGGCTCCCGAACGCGGCACGTACGTCCCGCAGTTGACCAGCTTGGTGAGGCAGTCCAGGGCCTTGGCGACCTCCGCGGGGGCGACGTACCCGTTGCCCGCGTTGGTGGTGGCCGGCATGCCGATGGCGACCTTCGAGGCGGGCAGCGGCGGGAACACGTTGGCGGTGTTGCCCGCCACCGGGAAGCCCTTGAGCAGCATGTCCGTCATCGCGACGTGGAAGTCAGCGCCGCCCATCGAGTGGTACTGGTTGTCCAGCCCCATGATGGAGCCGGAGTTGTAGTCCTGGACGTGCAGCAGGGTGAGGTCGTCGCGCAGCGCGTGGATGACCGGCAGGTACGCCCCGGCGCGCGGGTCCTGGCCGCCCCAGGGGCCGGATCCGTAGTACTGGTAGCCGAGTTGGACGAAGAAGGTCTCGGGCGCCATGGTCAGCACGAAGCCCGGGCCGTACTTGGCCTTGAGGGTCTTCAGTGCCGAGATCAGGTTGACGATCACCGCGCTGGTGGGGTTCCTGAAGTCGGTGTCGCCGGTGTCGAGGGAGAGCGAGTGGCCTTCGAAGTCGATGTCCAGACCGTCCAGGCCCCACTTGTCGATGATCGCCGACACCGAGCTGACGAAGGTGTCCCGGGCGGCGGTGGTGGTCAGCTGGACCTGGCCGTTCTGGCCGCCGATCGAGATCAGCACCTTCTTGCCCTGGGCGCGCTTGGCGGCGATGGCGGCCTTGAAGTCGGCGTCGGACTCGGCGGACGGGCAGTCGGTGGTCGGGCAGCGGTTGAAGCGGATGTCACCTGAGGTCGGGGAGGTGGGCTCGCCGAAGGACAGGTCGATGATGTCCCAGGAGGCGGGGACGTCGGCCATCCTGGTGTAGCCGGCGCCGTTGGCGAAGCTGGCGTGCAGGTAGCCGACCAGGGCGTGGCCGCCCGCGGGGGTGCCCGTCGGAGTGCCGGTCGGGGTGCCTGTGGGGGTACCGGTCGGGGTCGGGGTGGGCGTTGCGGTCGGCGAGGACGTGGGCGTCGGAGAGCCGGTGGGCGTGGGAGTCGGAGTCGGCGTGGGCGCGCCCGGGCCGTCCAGCGAGACGTCGTCCGCGTAGTAGGTGCCCTGCCCGTACCAGCCGTGGGTGTACACGGTGGCGCTGGTCTGGGTGGCGCCGGTGGTGAAGCTGAGGCTGAGCTTCTGGTAGCCGCCGCCGGTGCCGGGGGTCCAGGTGCTGGGGCCGCCGCCGACGCCGAGGTAGACGTACGAGCCGTTGACGTAGGCGCTGAGGGTGTAGGTGGTGCCGGGCGTGACGGCGACGGTCTGGGCGCACTGGGCGGTGTCGCCCGCACTGGCCGCGGCGGCGAGCGCGTAGCGGCCGCCGTGCACCGGGGCGGTGACGACGCTGCCGGTGTTCCCGGTGCAGGTCCAGGGGCCGAGCGCGCCGGATTCGAAGCCGCCGTTGGCCAGGAACTCGCCGGCCGAGGCTGCGGGCGCCAGGCCCAGGGTGACGCCGGCCAGGGTGGCCGCGGCGACGGCGGAGGCGGTGCCGGCGGCGAGGGCGGCGCGGCGGCCCCCGACCGGTGCTGTGCGGGACGTGACCGTGCGGGGCGTCGTTCTGCGGAACGTGGTTCTGCGCATGCGGGGGCTCCTGCGGTGGCGCGGTCGTGGGGGACGTCCGAGGGCACGCCGGAGCACGCGCCAGTGGGGGGAACGGCCCGGCCTGGCACCCAAGTTGGACTAGACCACTGAAGTGGATCCGCCGGTGCGCTGTCAATGGTCCAGACCGGTCCGGACGGAGCCGCACGTCCGACGGCGGACCGCCCCGGTTGCCGGGGGTGACACCCCGTCGAAGGATGGAGGGGTGACCCCGCCCGGCTACCTCCGCCACCCCCACCTGCACGGCGGCCTGCTCACCTTCACCGCCGAGGACGACGTCTGGATCGCCCCGCTGGACGGCGACGCCGCCGCCACCGGACGGGCCTGGCGGGTCAGCTGCGACCGCACCCGGGTCAGCCACCCCCGCTTCTCCCCCGACGGCACCGCCCTCGCCTGGACCAGCTGGCTCGGCCTGACCCCCGAGGTGTGGACCGCACCGGTCGAGGGCGGCGAGGGCCGCCGGCTCAGCTTCTGGGGCAGCCAGGACACCCGGGTGCGCGGCTGGCTGCCGGACGGCGAGGTACTGGCCGTCACCTCCTTCCACGAGCCCTTCGGCCACTACACCTGGGCGCACGCCCTCCCGCCGGACGGTTCCCCCGGCCGCCGGATGCCCTGGGGCCCGGTCGGCGACGCCCAGATGAGCCGCGCACGGACGGTGCTGCTCACCGGCGCCGCCCCGCACGAACCCGCCGCCTGGAAGCGCTACCGCGGCGGCGCGACCGGCCGGCTCTGGGTGGACGGCGAGCTGGTCCTGCCCGGCCACACCGGCCACCTCGCCTCCCCCATGCCGGTCGGCGAGCCCCCCGACGACCGGGTCGCCTTCCTCTCCGACCACGAGGGCATCGGCAACGTCTACTCCTGCCGCCCCGACGGCAGCGACCTGCGCCGGCACACCGACCACGCCTCCTACTACGCCCGCGAAGCCGCCACCGACGGCACCCGGATCGTCTACCAGCACGCCGGCGACCTCTGGCTGCTGGACGGTCTGGACGCCCCCGGCCCGCGCCGGCTCACCGTCCCGCTCGGCGGCGCCCGGGCCGGCCGCCGCCCGTACCTGGTCAACGCCGCCACCCAGGTCAAGGACCTCGCCTGCGACCAGACCGGACGGGCCGGGTTGGTCACCGTGCGCGGCAGCCAGTACTGGCTCACCCACAAGGACGGCCCGGCCCGCGCCCTCGCCGACACCCCGGGGGTGCGGACCCGGCTGCCGGTCGTGCTCGGCCACACCGGGGAGGCGGCCTGGATCACCGACGCCCGCGGCGCCGACGCGATCGAGGTGGTACCGCTGCCCGGCCACGAGGACCCCGCCGCCCCGACGAGCGGGCAGCGGCACCGCCACCGGGTGCTCGCCGCCGGGCGGCTCGGCCGGGTCCTGGAACTCACCGCCTCCCCCGACGGCGCCCACCTGGCCGCCGCCACGTCGGACGGCCGGCTGCTGCTGGTCTCCGCCGCCGACGGCGCGGTGCGCGAGCTGGCCGCCTCCGAGTACGGGCCGGTCTCCAGCGCCCGGTTCGCCCCCGACTCGCACTGGCTCGCCTGGTCCCAGCCGGCCGCCGGACGCTCCCTGCGCCGGATCCGCCTCACCCGCACCGACGCCCCCGCACCGGTCGTCGACGTCACCGACGGACGGTTCGAGGACGAGCAGCCGGTGTTCACCCGGGACGGCCGCTACCTCGCCTTCCTCTCCTGGCGCGGCTTCGACCCCGTGCACGACGTGCACACCGGGGACCTCTCCTTCCCGGTCGGCTGCCGCCCGTACCTCGTCCCGCTCACCGCCGACACGCCCTCCCCGTTCGCCGCGCCCGCCGAGGACGGCGCCCCGCGCGGGAACGGCGGCGGCGACGGCACCGTCCGGGTCGACCCGCAGGGCATCGGCGACCGGCTGCTGCAGTTCCCGGTGATCGCCTCCAAGTACTCGGCCACCGACGCGGTGCGTGGCGGTCTCGTCTGGCTGCGGTGGCCGATCTCCGGCACCCTCGGACAGACCTTCGCCAGCCCCGACGACACCTCCGGGCGCCCCTCCCTGGAGCACTTCGACCTGGCCCGCGGCACCCGCACCACGCTGGTCGACAACCTGGACGGCTACGCCGTCTCCGGCGACGGCGGCTCGATCGCGATCTACTCGGCGGGGACGCTGCGGGTGGTCCCGGTCGCCGCGCCCTCCGCCGGGACCACCGTCGACCTTCGCCGGATCACCCACACCGTGCACCCGGCCGCCGAATGGCGCCAGGCGTACCACGAAGCGGCCCGGATCGTCCGGGACCAGTTCTGGGACGAGCGGATGTCCGGCCTGGACTGGACGGCGCTGGTCGCCCAGTACGAACCGCTGCTGGAACGGATCTGCTCACCCGACGACTTCGCCGACCTGCTGCGCGAACTCCTCGGCGAACTCGGCACCTCGCACGCCTACGTCACCCCCTCCCGGCGCGCCGAGGGCCCCACACTAGCCCAGCAGCCGCTCGGCCTCCTCGGCGCCAACGCCCACCGCTCCCCCGACGGCCGGTGGCTGGTCGACCGGGTGCTGCCCGGCGAGTCCTCCGACCCGCGCGCCCGCGCGCCGCTGGCCGGCCAGGGCGTACGGGACGGCGACGAACTGCTGGAGATCGGCGGCCGACCGGTGGACCCGCTGCGCGGCCCGCTGCCGCAGCTGGCCGGCACCGGCGGCACCACCGTGGAACTCACCCTGCGCAGCGGCCCGGACGGCCCGGTGCGGCGGATCACCGTCACCCCGCTGACCGACGAGCGGGCCATCCGCTACCAGGACTGGGTGGCCAAACGCCGTTCGCTGGTCCGGGAGTACAGCGACGGCCGGTGCGGCTACCTGCACATCCCGGACCTCGGCGGCTCCGGCTGGGCGCAGTTCAACCGGGACCTGCGGCGCGAACTGGACAAGCCCGCCCTGGTGCTCGACGTGCGCGGCAACGCCGGCGGCAACGTCTCCGAACTGGTGCTGGAGAAACTCACCCGGCAGGTCCTCGCCTGGGACTTCACCCGCGACCGCCGGCCGGTCCGGTGGCCCCGGCACGCCCTGCGCGGACCGCTGGTGGCCCTCGCCGACGAGGCGACCAGCTCGGACGGGGACGTGATCATCGCGGCCATCAAGCTGATCGGCCTCGGCCCGGTGATCGGCAGCCGCACCTGGGGCGGGGTGGTCGGGATGACCGGGCGGCACACCCTGGGCGACGGCACCCAGATCTCGGTGCCGAAGAACGCCTCCTGGTTCACCGGCGGCCTCGGCTGGTCGGTGGAGAACCAGGGCGTCGAGCCGGACGTGCACGTCCTGCGCACCCCGCGGGACTGGGCGCGCGGCCGCCACCCCGAGCTGGTCACCGCCGTCCAGCTGGCCCTGGAACTGCTGGAGGACGCGCCCGCCGCTGCGCCCCCGCCGGAGTCCACACCCCGCCCGGACCTGCGGCGCCCGCCGCTGCCGCCGCGCTGACCCGGCGCGCCCCTTCCCTGGGGGCGCCCCCCAGTCCAAGGGGGCGCCGCTAAGTCCCAGGGGTCGCCGCTCAGTCCCAGGGGTCGCCCTCGGCCGTCATGTTCTCGGCGGCACGCCGGTCGGCCTCCTCCTGGGCCAGGCGCTCCCGGGCCAGCCGGTCCTGCATCTCGCGGGACCGCTCCACCTCGTCCGCGAACGCGTCGGCCGCCTCG
Organism: Kitasatospora sp. NPDC001539; assembly: GCF_040298565.1. Lineage (NCBI taxonomy): Bacteria > Bacillati > Actinomycetota > Actinomycetes > Kitasatosporales > Streptomycetaceae > Kitasatospora > Kitasatospora sp. NPDC001539. The sequence continues at coordinate 8,721 of NZ_JBEPAK010000102.1, forward strand.
TCGTGGGCCAGGGCAGCCCGCTGAGAGCCGTCCCCGCCGACCGCCCCCTGCGGCCTGTGGCGGAACCTGTCGAAGATGCCCATGACTCCTCCTCCTACGAACGGAACGACGGAATACCGGGCTGCCCCCACTCTCACACCGGGCCCGGACGGACGCACCTTGAGTCCTTGGTCCCGGGCGGACCGCACCGAAGGGCCGTAGCCGCGGGCGGGCGGCGGGCGGAAGGTGGCGGTGTGAGGAACTCGACCGAGGAACTGCACGACGGGCCGCGGCGGCGGGTCGGGCCCCTGGCCGCCCTGGCCGGGCGGCTGCCCGGGACGCACGATCTGCTGCTGATGCAGTGCCCGAGTTCGCTGCGGCCGCTCACGGGCGGCGAACTGCCTCCATGGGCGCGGACCGTCCTGCGCGCGCACCCCTGGGTGACGGTGGGCCGGGCACCCACGGTGGTCGGCGACCCGGCGGACCTGCCGCGACCACTGCGCTGCGCCCGCGACGAGGAGGCGGCGCCCGAACACTGGATCCCGGTCACCGTGCGCGGCCCCCGGCCGGGACAGCGGCTGGACGCGCTGGCGCCCTGGTCGGCGGTGGCCCGCACGCTGCGGCCCGAACAACTGCCCGAGCGCTGGGGTCGGCTGGCCCCGGACCGGATCGCCGGGATCCCCGCCCTGGCCCTGCTGCCCGAGGCCGCCCGGCTGGTGGCCGATCACCGGCTCTCCTGGGGGCCGATCGGCGCGGCCGGCCACGAGCTGGGCACCGGCCTGCCGGTGGCCGGCCCGCTCAGCCCGCTGCGGCTGGTGCTGCGCGCCCCGCACCCGGTCAGCCGCCGGGACGCCCTGCAGCTGCGACGGGCGCTGAGCAGGCTGCCGGTCCCCGTGCAGGCCGAGCTGGAGACCAGGTACGGCGCGGTCCAGCTGGCCGAGTACGCGGCGGGAGTGCACACCTTCACCCTGCTGACGCCGTACGGGCCCCGCGAGGTCCACGACCCGTGGTTCCCGCGGGGCCCGTACGCGTGAGCCGTCGCCCGATCCACTGCCCACCGGACCTCGCGGTGGTGCGGCCTCCCGAAGCTCCCCCTGAAAAGGAGGCCGCCGCCCGATGTCGATCCGGCCGGCTCCCGTTCGACGTCATGATGGGCGGCGACCCGCCGCCCGACGACCCGACGACACTCCGAGACCTGCCGAGGGAACACGTGGACCAACTGCTCAGAGTCATGAACTTCAACGTCTCGCTCGACGGGATCGGCGCCGGTGAGCACCAGAGCCTCGAGGAGCCGTTCGGCCTCGCCCGTCCCGAGAGGCTGTTCTCCTGGGCCGGAGCAACGGCGAGCTGGCCCATGCGGACCGACCCCGGCGGGACCAGGGGCCTCGACGACTACTTCACGCGGGACTTCGCACGCAACATCGGCGCCGAGATCATGGGCCGCAACAAGTTCGGTCCCCAGCGCGGCCCCTGGCAGGACCACGAGTGGCGCGGCTGGTGGGGTGACGAGCCCCCGTTCCGCACGCCGGTGTTCGTCATGACCCACCACACGCGGCCGTCGTTCACGCTCTCCGACACCACGTTCCACTTCGTCGACGGCGACCCGGCCACGGTCCTCGAACAGGCGCGGAAGGCGGCGGACGGCAAGGACGTCCGACTCGGCGGCGGAGTCACCACCATCCGCCAGTTCCTCGACGCCGACCTCGTCGACACCCTGCACGTGGTGGTGTCACCGGTGGAGCTCGGCTCCGGGCTGCGGCTCTGGGACTCGCCCGACGAACTGCTCGACCGGTTCCACCTGGACGTCGTGCCCAGCCCGAGCGGCGTCACCCACCACCTGTTCTGGCGACGCTGACACGGGACCCCGCCACCCGCGAGGCGGGTGGCGGGGCCTCCGGTCCGCGCGGCGGACGCGGTGGTCAGCCGCTGACGCTGGGGGCGCCCGTCTCCAGGTGGCCGGTGAAGCGCTGGGACCAGCTGCTGTCCGCGTCCACCGTGATGGTGAAGTCGTACCAGCCGTTGGTGTAGGCCACGGCGTTGAAGTAGTCGCTGACGCTGCCGCCCGCCGGGACCTGGTACGTCCAGGGGCCGTCGGTGCGGTAGTTGTTGGAGGCGATGGTGAAGGTCATCGGGGTGCTGCCGGTGTTGGCCAGCTTGAAGTACACCGCCAGCTTGCCGGTTCCCGGTTCGACCGCGTACGAGGCCGTGACCGCCGCGTTCTTGCCCGCCTTGGTGGCGTCGCCCTTGAAGCGGCGCAGGAAGCGGTTGGGGCCGACCACGGACAGGTCGTAGGGGCCGCCGCCGAAGCCGGTGCCGCAGTTGAAGAAGTCGCTGGTGTTGCCGCCCGGGTCGACGGTGTACTGCCAGGGGCCGCCGCTGCGGTAGGCGTTGGCGTAGGCGGCGAAGTGCGCGGACTTCACGGCCGCGGCGCCCGCGTTCTCCATCTTCAGCCAGACCTTCATGACCCCGGACGAGCCGAACTCCAGGTGATCCAGGTTGGCGTTCGGCTGGTACGGCAGGGCGCGGGCCTGGCGGGTGCCGGGCTCCTGGACGGGCAGCTGGTTGTTCACCGGGGCCGGGTTGGGCAGCGGGCCGCAGGCGGACAGGCCGATGGTCTGCGAGGTGTCGGGCAGCGCGGGCAGGCCGTACACCGGGTTGGCGAAGTCGAACACGCTGGTGAGGTCACCGCACACCCGGCGGCGCCAGTCGCTGATGTTCACGCACTTGGCGGGCGTGCCGAGGGCGGACGTCCAGACCTCCAGGAAGCGCAGCACCGAGGTGTGGTCGAAGGTCTCGGAGTTGACCCAGCCGCCGCGGGTCCAGGGCGAGACGGCGATCATCGGGACGCGGAAGCCGAGGCCGATGTTGGTGCCGTTGTAGAACTCGCCGGGGGTGCCGGCCGGGGCGACCGGCGGCGGGACGTGGTCGAAGAAGCCGTCGTTCTCGTCGTAGTTGACGAACAGGACGGACGAGTTGAAGACGTTCGGGTCCGCGTTCAGCGCGTCGATGACGTTGTGGACGAAGTGCGCGCCGTCGGCCGGGGTGGCGTACGGGTGCTCGGAGGAGGCCTGGTCGGGGACGATCCAGGAGACCTTCGGGAGGGTGCCGGCCAGCACGTCGGCCTTGATCGCGGCGACGATGTCGTCCGGGGTCCGTCCGGTGACCTTGGGCACCGAGCCCATGCCCTTGGTCGCCAACGCGCTGCCGGCCGGGGCGTTGGCGAACTGCGAGAAGTAGGCCAGCGCGTTGTCGCCGTAGTTGTCGGCGGCGTTCTGGTAGACCTTCCAGCTCACGCCGGCGCCCTCCAGCGCCTCGGCGAAGGTCTGCCAGCGCAGGCCCTTCTCGTCGCCGCCGTCGTAGGCCGGGCCGCCCGCGGTGCCGGCGGGGTCGATCTGGCCGGACCAGTGGTAGGTGCGGTTGGGGCCCGTCGCGCTGAGCACCGAGCAGTGGTAGGCGTCGCAGATGGTCCAGTTCTCGGCCAGGGCGTAGTGGAAGGGGATGTCCTGGCGGGTGAGGAAGCCGAGGGTGCGGACGTTGCCCTTCGCGGCGACCCAGTTGTCCATCTTGCCGCTGTTCCACGCGCTGTGCTGGTCGCTCCAGCCGTGGCTGAGGTCGCCGTTGCACTGGGCGAGGCGCTCGGGGTCGGCGCCGCCGGCCGGCTTGGTCTGGCTGAACTGCCACGGGTACTGGCGGGAGAGCAGGCCGTTGGGCTGGTTGAAGACGCTGTAGCCGCCGGCGATCTGGATGGCGCTGCGGTCGGCGAAGCCGCGCACGCCGCGCAGCATGCCGAAGTAGTGGTCGAAGCTGCGGTTCTCCTGCATCAGGATCACCACGTGCTGCACGTCGGCGATGGTGCCCGTGGTGCTGAGCGTGGTGGTGGAGGCAGTCGCCGCCGCGGCGCCCGGGGCGGCTCCCGCGGCGCCGGTGCCGGCCACCGCGAGGCCCGCCGCTGCGGCGCCGGACAGCGTGACGAACTTCCTACGACTCAACTCGGCCATCAGCCCGGCCCGTCCCTTCGCTGGCGATGTTGTGTACACAAGTTGGCTCACCGATCGCGCAGCAGTCTCCACCGCTCCCGAAGCGGGCCACCAGAGGCGTGCAGCAGGATTGTCGGACTGTTCCTCCGGGTGTCACCGAGCGACGCCGGGCTGAACGCGGGACGCCGCTGCGGAGGGACGGGCCGGCGCCGTTGCGGGGGCGGGAGGACGGGCCGGCGCCGTTGCGGGGAGGGACGGGCTGCGCCGGAGTCAGCGGTCCTTGACCTCGATGCCCAGTGCGTGGGCGAACTGGGGCGCGAGTTCCAGCAGTTGAGTGGAGCTGATGGTCGCCCCGCGCAGCCCCTGGTGGCCGTCCGCCAGCCCGAGCCGGACGGCGCCGCGCAGGTCGGTCTTCTTCAGGGCGGCACCGCGGAGCCGGACCTCCTCCAGCGTCGAGCCGGGGAAGGACACCTCGGTCAGCTTCGCCTCGCCGAAGTCCACGTCGCGCAGCAGGCAGTCCTCGAACACGACGTCCCGCAGCACGGCCGACCGCAGGTTGACCGCCTCCAGCTTGCAGCCGCGGAACACCACCCGGCGCAGCGCGGAGCCGTACCCGGCGATCCCGGCCAGCACCCCGCCGACGAAGGCGCTGTCCTGCCACTCGCTCTCGCTCAGGTCGCAGGCCACCCAGCGGCCGGCCTGCACCCAGACCTCGTTGAACCGGGCCTGGCGCAGCTTGACCCCGCTGAGCGCGACACCGGTGAAGGCGCACTCCAGGAAGACCGCACCGGCCCCCGACTCGTCGGTGCGCTCGCCGCCGTCGAAGTGCGCGGTGTCGTACCGGGCGTCGCTGCGCAGCGGACCGGTGTGCGGGCTCAGCAGTTCCGCGTAGGGGAGGTCGGCGAGCCGGTCGGGGACGGAACGGGACATGGCGGCGGCACCTTGCGGTCGGGGGCGGATGGTCCTCGCCCGCATGCTCGCACGCGCCACCGACACGGCCCGGATCGGCCGCACGCGCCACCGACACGGCCCGGGCCGGCCGCACGCCGCTGCGGCCGGCCCGGGACGGTGCAGTCGGTCAGCCGCGCGCCCACAGCGAGTTGACCCGGCTGCGCTCGGTGGCGTTCGGGTACGGGTTGGTGCAGGACGGGCCGGGGCCGCCGCCGGACATCAGCTCGCTGCACGGGCCGGAGTAGTGGTCCGGCAGGCCGAGCACGTGCCCGGTCTCGTGGGCCGTCACCCGGACCGAGTTGTACTGCTGGTTCTGCGCGTAGTCGAGGAATATGTAGCCGCGCCCGTGTCCGTCGGTGCTGGCGTACGAGCCGCGGCTGTCGTTGCCCTCGTAGTAGCGGAAGTCGGCGGCCGAGCCCGACCGCAGCTGCACGTTGCTGACCGAACTGTTCCAGATCTGGGCGGCGTTGGCGATCTGGGTGCGGAAGGACGGGGCCGAGCTGGCGTCGTAGGTGACCACGACGGTGGTCAGGCCGGGGTTGGCGGCCTGCTTGGCCTTGGCGGAGGCCATCACGGCCTGGAAGAACGCCTGGTTGTCCGCGGCCTCGGCGGCCGAACCGGCGTACGTCGAGGCGGTGTAGCCGTGTACGGCCGGGGCGGCGTTGGCCGCGGTGGTGGGCAGCACGGCGAGGCCGGCCGCGAGGGCCAGGCCGAGGGTGGCGGACAGCACGGATCGCTTCATGTGGGGGCTCCGATTCCTGGGGTGCCGTAGCCGGTTGGGGGCCGGCCCTGGGGGACACCTGGCGAACGGGTGATGCCCCAGAGCTTCGGGCAGCCCGGCGGGCGGGCGGATGATGTCAACCGGTGATAGCCCGGTCCAATACCCCTCCGCCCAGGGCGGATTCGAGCCGTCTTTTACTCGTCTTGACCCACTCATGCCCCTGGCATTCCGTTCCGCCCTTGGCTAGGCTCCGGGGCGGGGAAGTACCCACTGCGGTGGGCCGCCCGTTTCCGGCCGGGCGGCCCCCGCGCTCCGGTTCACGCGGCAGCGCGGCGATGCGGCAGCGCCCCCTCGCAGCGCGGCAATGTGGCGATGCGGCAGCGCGGCGGTTCGCCGGGGCCCGCTCCGCGCGGTCGCGGCCACACTGCCGGCGAACTGACATGTACTTGGCAAGACGCTCCGGCGCCGTCTATGCTCCCGCCGTGGAGCTCGACGTGAGACACCTCCGGGTGCTGTGCGCGATCGCCGACACCGGCAGCCTCCGCAAGGCCGCGCTCCAACTCGGCATGACCCAGCCCTCCCTCACGACACAGCTGCACCGCATCGAACGGGCCATCGGCGGCACCCTGTTCACCCGTGAGCAGACCGGCAGCCGGCCCACCGCGCTCGGCCACTCGGTGCTCTCCCGGGCCCGGCCGGTGATCGGCGAGCTGGCCGCGCTGGTGGCCGCCGCCCGCCAGGAGGCCCGGGACGCCGCCGGGCCCGGGCGCCGACGGCGGCTGCGCATCGGCAGCGTCGGCGGCCGGACGGTCGCGGCCTGGCTGCGCCGGGTGCACCAGCGGCTGCCGGACACCGACACCACCATCCACGTCGACGTCTCCGCGAGCGCGCTGCTCCGGATGGTCGCCTCCGACCAGCTCGAGGTGGCCTTCGTCCACGAGAGCGAGGGCTTCCCGCTGCGGGTGCCGCCGGGCGCCGAGCACCGGGTGCTGATGGCCCGGGAGCCGCAGTTCGTCGCGCTGTCCGCCGGCCACCCGGCCGCCGCCCGCTCGGTCGTCCACCTGGCCGACCTCGCCGAGGACACCTGGATGGTGGACCCGACCGCCGACCACGAGTACGCGGCCTTGCGCCGGGTGTTCCGCGCGGCCGGGCTCGACCCCCGGGTGGTGCAGGTGCGCGACAACGCCACCGCCGCCGAACTGGTCGCCTCCGGCGAGGCCGTCCGCCCCTGCCAGCCGACCGCGCTGCCCGGCCCCGGCACCGTGGTCCGCCCGGTCCACGGGGACCCGCTGGCCGTCCGACTGCTCTTCACCTGGCGCCCGCGCGCGCTCGGCCCGCCCGCCCTGGACGCGCTCCACGCCGAACTGCGCGCCGCCTACCTGGAATCGGCCGAGGTCAACCCGGCCTACCGGGCCTGGCTGGCGCGGCACGAACCGGGGCTGCTGGGCCGGGCCTGACGGGGCTCAGCGGCTCTCCCGGCTGTGGATCAGCACCCCCACCGCGACCATCAGCGCGCACGCCAGGCCCGCCGCCAGCACGCCGGAGGCGCCGAACGCGGTGCAGGCCAGCACCAGCACGGCCCCGGTCGGCGCCACCGCCTGGGCCACCGGGCCGCGCTTGGTGTGCCGGGAGTGCAGGAACCACACCGTCACCAGGTAGACCGCCGTCGGCACGGTGACCGTCGCGGTGGCGGCCGTGTCGGAGATCTCCGCCTTGTGCACGGCCGACTCCACCGCCACCTCCAGCCCGGTGCCGATCGCCGCCGCCGAGCCGAACACCAGGTAGTGCCCGTAACCCCAGGCGAACGCCTGCCGGTTGGACCGCAGGTGCTCGTGGACGGGCCGGGCGAAGTAAAGCCACCACGCGGCGAAGCAGATCAGCAGACCGCCGATCGCCACCGGCACCAGCCGGCCCAGCCCCTCGTGCTCGTCCACGGCGGACTGCACCGCCACCGTGGCCGCGGCCACCGCCTCGCCGAGCACGATCAGGGTGAACAGCCCGTACCGCTCGGCGATGTGGTGCGGGTGCCAGGTGGTCTGCATCCGCAGTTCGGCGAGCACCGGCACGGCCAGCTCGCACAGCACGCCGAGCGGGACGGCCACCGGCCGGGCGGCGTCCGGCAGGAGCAGCAGCACCACCCAGCCGACCTGGCAGATCGTGATCCCCAGTGCGTACCGCAGCGCCACCCCGCGCGCCGGGCCCTGCTCGCCGGCGGCCGCCCGCAGCCACTGGGTGACCATCGCCAGCCGCATCACCACGTACCCGGTGATCGCCAGCACCAGGTCCTGGGTGGCGAACAGCCGCGGCACCCCGGCGGCGAGGATCAGCACCCCGGCGATCTGGACCAGCGTGGTGAGCCGGTACGGCACGTCGTCGCAGTCGTACGCGGACGCGAACCAGGTGAAGTTCATCCAGGCCCACCAGATCGCGAAGAACGCGAGGGCGTAGCCGCGCAGCCCCTCCCCGTAGTGCCCCGCCGCGAGGGAGTGGGCGAGTTCTCGGCCGGCCTGGCCGACCGCGACCACGAAGCAGAGGTCGAAGAAGAGTTCCAGCGGGGTGGCGACCCGGTGCGGCTCGTGCCGGTCGCGCGGGACCATCCGCCGCACCGGCGGCGGGTCGACGGGGTACGGACGGGGTGCCGCGGCGGCGGGTTCACTGGCCATCGGTGCTGCTCCGGGGGCGTGGATGGGAACTCGTCGGGAACGGGAACGGGGCGGGCCGGGAGGCCCGCCCGTCCCCGCGCATCCTGGCAGCGGCCCGGCCCCGGCGCACGCACCGGCGCGCTCCGGCCGTCCCGCCGGAACCGGGGCGCGATGCCCGCGTATGCCCTGTTTGTCCTTACCGTCAGCCCAAGTTGACGGTCCGGTGCGCGAAGTGGGTGACACCGCGGCGGATTTCCTGGCGCGCCCCGCGCGCTGCGCCGCGGGCGGCCCCGGCGCCCGGCTAGATTCTTCCCCGGTTGGAGGCAAGCGCGGGCCCTGCGGGGCCCCACGACACGGGCGGCCTGCGGGCAACGCGGAAGGTCAAGGCCGGTGGCAGGACAGCGGGGGCGGCAGCGCCGACCTACCCCGTGTCCGCACCACCGGCCTCGTGATCACCGCGCTGCTCGCCAGCGCCTGCCGTGCGGCTGCTCCGCCGCGCCGGCGGCCCGGGTCACTTCTCCCAGCCGATCTTGGCGTAGTCCGTCCCCGCCAGGCCGAACGCGCCCTCGTTGGCCAGGCCCTTGCGGGTCGCCACGACGGTCGGCCGCTGGTACAGCTCGACGGTGTGGCCGAGCTCCCAGATCTTCGCGTCCGCCTGGTTGTACAGCTTCGCGGCCTCCACCGGGTCGAGCGTGCCGGCCGCCTTCTTCAGCAGGGCGTCGATCTCGGGCGTGCCGAGCTTGGAGAAGTTGCCGAAGACGTTGTCCCCCACCGGCAGGCGGAAGTTGACGAGCGAGGTGGAGAGCGGGAACGAGTCGGTGTTCCGCCAGCTGGCGATCTCGAACTTGCCGGGGTTCACGTACTTGGTGAAGAAGTCGTTGGACGGCACCTTGTCGAGGTCGACCTTCACCCCGGCCGCCAGCCACATCGCCACCGCGGCCGTGGCCAGGTCCAACTGCGCCTGGGGAGTGGCGTCGTTGACCACCCAGTGCAGTTCCAGCTGCCGGCCGTCCTTGGTGCGCGGCTGGCCGGCGCCCGCGTCCTTCCACCCCGCCTCGTCGAGCAGCTTCTTGGCCGCGGCCAGGTCGAACTTCGCCCACTCGCCGGAGTTGTCCTGGTAGCCCGTCTGGTTCGGCATGATGATGTGGTTGCCGAGCGGCTTGAACTCCACGGGCACGCCGTTGTTCGCGATCTTGATCAACGAGGACCGGTCGAGCGCCTTCCCGAGCGCCTGCCGGACCTTCTGGTCGGCCAGTGCTCCGCCCTGGCCGAACGAGATGTGCACCTCGTCCCACGGGCTCGCGGCCCGGATCACGGCGTCCTTGGCACCCTTGAGCTGCCCGTACGCGGCCGCGGTGCCGGCCGTGGCGAGGTCGATCTCGTTGTTGAGGAACGCCTGCGTCGTCGCCGACTGGGACATCACCCGGAAGGTGATCCGGTCGAGCTTGGGCTTCGTCCCCCACCACGCCGGGTCGGGGACCAGGGTCAGGGTCTGCGCGGTCTTGTCCGCCGTCCCGACCTTCAGGGCGCCCGCGGTGATCGGGATCTTCTCCACCCAGCCCTGGTTGAAGTCGTCCGCCGTGCTGATGCCGGCCGCCGGGATCAGCGGGCGGAACAGGTTCTGCCAGTCGGCGTACGGCTCGGAGAAGGTGACCTTGACCTCGGTCGGGTCCGCGCCCTGCTCGACGGAGGAGATGAGCTCGTAGCCGGAGGAGTCGGCGATGTTGTAGCCGTCCTTCTTGCCGTTGCTGGCCTCCCAGTCCGCCTTGAAGTCCAGGTAGCTCAGCGGCTTGCCGTCCGACCACTTCGCCTTGGGGTTCAGCTTGTAGGTGATCACCTGCGGGGAGGTCGAGGTGATCTTGGCCTCCTGCAGGTAGTCGGCGACGGGCTGGAAGTTCCCGGAGGCGTCCGTGGTGAAGAGGTTCGGCTCCAGCGCGCGCATGATGTCGACGGCGTCGCCGTACCGGCCGTCCACCTGGAAAGGGTTCCACTGGGTGATCCACTGGTACAGCGGCAGGCGCACCTCGCCGCCGTCCTTGACCTGGTCCAACGGCTTGGCGTTGATGTCCTGGGAGTCCTGTCTCGGCGGTTCGCTCTTGGCCACGTCACCGGTCGAGCCGCCGCCGCCCGAGGTGCACGCGGTGACCGCGAGCGCGGCGGCGACGGCGAGGGCGGTCGCCCGGCCGAGGCGGCGGGCCGTGGTGGAAGCGTCCATGAGGTCCCCCTGGTGAGGTCTGCGGAGCGGGAGTCCGCGCGCGACAGGCATGACCGGGCTTGAGCATGGGCACTCAATCCGGCATCGAGCCAGAGGAACGTAACAGCGGATCAGATCCGCCACCAGGGGGAGGAGCGCACACCTGATCCAAAAGTCACCGGAGGCAACACGGCCGCAACACCCCTGCCGTGCCCGGCTGTTTGACTCTGACCTGCGCTTTCCCGACCCGCTCTCCCCTCCGACCACCTGACGCCCTGACCGGGCTCCGACCGAAGGCCAGCCACCCGATGCCCACCAGACGCGTCGGCCCCGCCCCCACCCCGGGCAGCCGCTGATGCTCCGCTACCTGACCAAGCGGCTCGGCTACTACGCGATCCTGCTGACAGCCGCCGTCTTCCTGGCGTACGCGATCTCCGCGACCGCCCTCCAGCCCCGCACCTACTTCGACGCCAAGGTCCCCCGCCCGTCCGCCGAATCGGTCGAGCACCAGCTCACCGCGCTCAACCTGAACGACCGCACCCCGGTGGTCGAGCGCTTCGGCCACTGGGCGGGCGGTCTGCTCCACGGCGACCTCGGCCGGACCATCCACGACACCCCGGTCTCCGACGACTTCGGCCGCCGGGTCTGGGTCTCGCTGCGGCTGATGCTGCTCGGCAGCCTGCTCGGCATGCTCCTCGGCGTCGCCGCCGGGGCGTGGAGCGCCGTGCGCCAGTACCGGATCTCCGACCGGCTGCTCACCGTGCTGTCCTTCGTGCTGCTCTCGACCCCGGTCTTCCTGGTCGCGCTGTTCCTGAAGAACGGCGCGATCGCCGCGAAGGACGCGGCCGGCCACGAGGTGATCCCGTTCACCGGCTACGAGACGCCCGGCCTGGCCGGCGGTCTCGGCACCCACCTCGCCGACTGGGCGCTGCACCTGCTGCTGCCCACCCTCTCGCTGGCCCTCGGCGGTCTCGCCACCTACAGCCGCTACCAGCGCGGCACCATGCTCGACGTGGTCGGCTCCGACTACCTGCGCACCGCCGAGGCCAAGGGCCTGACGCGTGGACGTGCCCTGCTGAAGCACGGGCTGCGGACGGCCGTGATCCCGATGTCGACCATGTTCGCCTACAGCTTCCTGGGCATCTTCACCGGTGCGATCTTCACCGAGACGATCTTCGGCTGGCACGGCATGGGCGAGTGGCTGATCCAGTCGATCAACGAACAGGACGTCAACTCGGTCGTCGCGATCAACCTGTTCACCGCCGTCGTCGTGCTCGCCTCCGGCTTCCTGGCCGACACCCTGCACGCCGCCCTCGACCCGCGCGTGCGGTCCTGACCGGAGGTGACGTGAGATGACCACCCTCTCCCTGGAGCCGGCCGAGCCCACCGAGCCCACCGGCCCGTCCGGATCCGCCGGACCCGCCGGGCTGCCCGCACCCGCCACCCGCCGGGGGACCGGCCGCGGTCGGCTCGTCCTCGCCCGGCTGCTCGCCGCACGGGGCGCCGTCGTCGGGGCCGTCGTCGTCCTGCTGCTGTTCGCGCTCGCCTTCGGCGGCCCGTACCTGACGCCCTGGGACTACGCCACCCCCGACTTCACCGCGCTGCACCAACCCCCCTCCGCCACGCACTGGTTCGGCACCAACGGGGTCGGCCAGGACGTGTTCGCGCAGACCGTCCGCGGCCTGCAGAAGTCACTGGTCATCGGGCTGCTGGTGGCGCTGTTCTCCACGGTGCTGGCCTCCGTGGTGGGAGCCTGCGCCGGCTACTTCGGCGGCTGGGCCGACCGGGCGCTGATGTTCCTGGTGGACCTGCTGCTGGTCTTCCCCGCGTTCCTGATCATCACCATCGTCTCGTCGCGGTTGAAGAGCGCCGGCTGGATCGCCTTCGTGCTGCTGCTCGCGCTGTTCAACTGGATGATCACCGCCCGGGTGGTCCGCTCGATGACCCTCTCCCTGCGCGAGCGCGAATTCGTGCGCGCCGCACGGTTCATGGGCGTGCGGCCGCTGCGGATCATCAGCCGGCACATCCTGCCGAACGTCGCCTCCTTCCTCATCATCGACGCCACCATCGCGGTCGGCGGAGCCGTGATGAGCGAGACCGCGCTCTCCTACTTCGGCTTCGGGGTCAAGGCGCCGGACGTGTCGCTCGGCACCCTGCTCGCCGCCGGAACGAGCGAGGCCCCGGTGTTCCCGTGGATGTTCTACTTCGCGGCCGGACTGCTGGTGCTGTTCGTCCTCGCGGTCAACCTGATCGGGGACGGGCTGCGCGACGCGCTCGACCCCACCGCCGGGGCGGCCGGTGGCCGCTCCCGTCGCTCCCGTCCCGTCCTCGACAGCCGTCGTTCCCGTAGGAAGCGCCCGTGACCACCACCGTCGAAACCCCGCTGCTCGCCGTCCGCGACCTGCGGGTGGACTTCACCGGGCCGCACGGCCCGGTGCCGGCCGTGCGCGGCGTGGACCTCACCCTGCGGCGCGGCGAGACGCTCGGCATCGTCGGCGAGTCCGGCTCCGGGAAGTCCGTCACCGCACTGTCCGTGCTGGGCCTGCTGCCGGGGACGGCCCGGGTCAGCGGCTCGGTGCGCCTGGACGGCCGCGAGCTGGTCGGACTGCCCGGGCGGGAGCTCGCCGCGATCCGCGGCCGGCGGGTCGCCATGGTGTTCCAGGACCCGCTGTCCGCGTTCACCCCGGTCTACCGGATCGGCGACCAGATCGCCGAGGCCGTCCGCATCCACCAGGACGTCGACAAGGCCGCCGCCCGCCGACGGGCCGTCGAACTCCTCGACCTGGTCGGCATTCCGGCGCCCGACCGCGCCCTGGACAGCTACCCGCACGAGTTCTCCGGCGGCATGCGCCAGCGCGCGATGATCGCCATGGCCGTCGCCAACGAGCCCGACATCCTGCTCGCGGACGAGCCCACCACCGCCCTGGACGTGACCATCCAGGCCCAGGTGCTGGACGTGCTGCGCACCGCGCAGCGGGAGACCGGCGCAGCGCTGGTCCTGGTCAGCCACGACCTCGGGGTGATCGCCGGGACGGCCGACCGGGTCGCGGTGATGTACGCGGGCCGGGTGGTGGAGACGGCGGAGGTGGACGAGCTGTTCGCGGCCCCGCGCCACCCGTACACCCTCGGCCTGATCGGCGCACTGCCCCGGCTGGACGGGTCCGGCGGCGCGCTGGTGCCGGTTCCGGGCGCGCCCGCACCGATGGCCGAACTGCCGCCGGGCTGCCCGTTCGCCGCGCGCTGCCCGCTGGCGGAGGAGCGCTGCACGGCGGCCGAGCCCGCGCTGGAGGGTACCCCGGAGCCGGCCCGGGAGGGTGCGGCCTCCGCGGGTCGGGCCTCCGCGGGTCCGGCCTCCGAGCGTGCGGCCTCCGCAGGTCCGGGGGAGCACCTGGCCGCCTGCGTCCGGTCGGCGGAGCTGGCCGAGCGGCGGCCCGCGCCGGGTGAGGTGTACCCGGTGCCGGAGCTGCCGGCCCCGGTCGCGGGCGGGGACCGCGCCTCGCGGGCGCCGGTGCTGTCGGTGAGCGGACTCGGTAAAACGTTTCCGCTCCTCAAGGGCACGGTGTTCAAGCGCAAGGTCGGCGAGGTCTACGCGGTGGACGGCGTCGACCTGGACCTGCGCGAGGGGGAGACGCTCGGCCTGGTCGGGGAGTCCGGCTCCGGCAAGTCCACCACCCTGTTCGAACTGCTGAAGCTCGGCGCCCCGGAGACCGGCCGGATCGAGCTGCTCGGCCGCGACACCGCCCGGCTCACCCGGGCCGAGGCCCACCGGCTCCGGGCCGGACTGCAGATCGTCTTCCAGGACCCGATGGCCAGCCTCGACCCCCGGATGCCGATCGGCGACATCATCGCCGAGCCGCTGCGCGCCCAGCACGCCCCGCACGAGGAGATCGCCCGCCGGGTCCCCGAACTGCTCCGGCAGGTCGGCCTCGACCCGGAGCACACCGAGCGCTACCCGCACCAGTTCTCCGGCGGGCAGCGCCAGCGCGTCTCGATCGCCCGGGCGCTCGCCGTCCGGCCCAAGCTCCTGGTCCTGGACGAACCGGTCTCCGCCCTCGACGTCTCCATCCAGGCCGGGGTCCTCAACCTGCTGCAGTCGCTCAAGGCCGAGCTCGGGCTCTCCTACCTGTTCGTGTCGCACGACCTGTCGGTGATCCGGCACCTCGCCGACCGGGTCAGCGTGATGTACCTGGGGCGGACGGTCGAGCAGGGCGAGGTCTCCGCCGTCTTCGACCGCCCCCGGCACCCCTACACCCGGGCCCTGCTCTCCGCCGTGCCGCTGCCCGACCCGGCCGCCGAACGCGCGCGCGACCGCATCCTGCTCGCCGGGGACCCGCCCTCCCCCACCGAGCGCCGCACCGGCTGCGCGTTCCGCACCCGCTGTCCGCTGTACGCCCGGCTCCCGGAGACCGCCCGGGTGCGCTGCGAACGGGAGCGGCCCGCGCTCGACGCCGACCGGGCGGGAGCGGACCACCAGGCGGCCTGCCACCACCCGGAGGCCGCCGCCAGCTGACCACCCAGCGTCACCACTCGGATACGATTCGGCGGATCGGCCCGGCGGCGTGTACTGTCTTCCACGTCAGCAGGCGCCGCTAGCTCAGTTGGTTAGAGCAGCTGACTCTTAATCAGCGGGTCCGGGGTTCGAGTCCCTGGCGGCGCACATGGCAAGCCCTCAGGCCGCCCACTCCGGTGGGC
>NZ_JBEPAK010000103.1:0-23855 GCF_040298565.1 Kitasatospora sp. NPDC001539
CCCTATCGGCCCGCCCGGGTTCCACTCGGGGCGTGCCGCCCGGCGCCCCCCCCCCCCCGCCGGGGGGTGCGCCGGGCGCCGGCGCCCGGTGGTCGTCGTTCGGCAGCAGCAGGCGCGGGCCCGGGCCCTCGGTGGCCAGCTCGTCGCCCGGGTTGAGCACCCGGCAGCGGCGCAGCGACACGCAGCCGCAGCCGATGCAGCCGGTCAGCTCCTCCTCCAGCCGCTCCAGCTCCGTGCGGCGGGCCCGCAGCTGCTCGGCCCAGCGCCGGGAGATCCGCTCCCAGTCGCGCTTGCCGGGCATCCGGTCCTCGGGCAGACCGGTGAAGACCTCGGCGACCTCGGCGAGCGGGATGCCGAGCCGCTTGGCGACCAGGATGACCGAGATCCGGCGCAGCACGTGCCGCCGGTAGCGGCGCTGGTTGCCCGGTGAGCGCTCGGAGGAGATCAGCCCCTGGTCCTCGTAGAAGCGCACCGCCGAGGTGGCGATCCCGGCCCGCCGGGCCACCTCGCCGACGCTCAGCAGGTCCACCGGTGCCGTACCCATGCGACCACCGCCTCGTCCGTCGCGCCCATCCGCTGCCCCTTCGACTTCAAGTCCTGTTGAAGTCGGGGTCGAGCTTCCAGCTTAGGGCCGTCCGGACCGGCGCCGCGGCGGGCGTCGGCGCGTGCCGTACTCCACGGTCACGCTGACCAGCACCAGCACCGCGTACACCACGGCCAGGGCGGTCCGCCCGGTCGCGTGCAGGGCGAGTGCCCCGGCGAGCAGGACCAGCGGCTTGAGCGCGATCTCCGCGGCGAGCGGGAGGCGGAACCTCGGCCCGCCCGCGGCCAGGAACAGGCCCCAGACGGTGGCCGCCAGGGCCGGCGCGCCGATGCCCAGCAGCAGCCGGGCGGCCAGGTCGGGGCCGGTCTCGAACCCCCAGGCGCAGAGCGCTGCGATCAGGGCGAGTTCGAGCCCGAAGGCGAGGCCGGCGTTGGCGGCCGTCAGCGGCGTCCAACGGCGCCCGCCGGCCGGGCCGGGTCCCTCGGTCCTCATCCGCGCTCTCCCCGTCCTTCGGTGCCGCCGTCCGGGTGGGGCGGCGGTCGTCCGGAGTGTCCCAGCCCGGCCGGGCGGACTCAATGGATCAGCCCAAAGACGCCCGGAGGAAGGCCAGTTCGGCCAGCGCGAGCTGCTCGTTCAGCCCGCCCGGGGTCATGTGGGTGACGCCCGGCAGCGGCAGCACGCTGTGCGGGCGCCCCGCCCTGGTGAGCGCCTGGGAGAGCAGCAGGGTGTGCGCGGGGTGGACGTTGTCGTCGGCGAGCCCGTGGATCAGCAGCAGCGGCCTGGTCAGGCCGGGGGCGTCGGTGATCAGGCAGTCTGCGGCGTAGCCCTCCGGGTCGTCCTGCGGCAGGCCGAGGTAGCGCTCGGTGTACGCGGTGTCGTAGAGCCGGAAGTCGGTGGGCGGGGCGCCGGCGCAGGCGGCGTGGAAGACGTCGGGGCGCCGGAGCACGGCGAGCGCGGCGAGGTAGCCGCCGTACGACCAGCCGCGCACCCCGACCCGTCCGAGGTCGAGGTCCGGGTGGTGCGAGGCGAGCGCCCGCAAGGCGTCCACCTGGTCGTCCAGGGCCACGCCGGAGAAGCGGCGGAAGATCGCCCGGGTGAAGTCGGGGGACACGAAGGGCGTGCCGCGGTTGTCGGTGGTGACCACGGCGAAGCCCTGGTCGGCCCACCACTGGCGGAGCTGCCAGCGGCGCGGCTCGGCGGCCACGGCCTGGTACCCGGGGCCGCCGTAGACGTCCAGCAGGACGGGCAGCCGACGGCCGGGGACGTGGTCGCGCGGGTAGACCACGGCGGTGGGCAGCGCGCGGTCGGTGACCCGGGCGAGCCGGGGGCGGACGGCGTACGGCAGGGCGGCGCTCAGGTCGGTGAGCGGCAGTTCGCGGCCGCCGCGGCGGACCACCCGGCGGATGCCCCCGGCGTCGGCGGAGGTCAGCAGCAGGGTGTCGGCGGCGGCGAGCGCGGAGTGCACGCCGCCGCCGGTGCTGAGGAGTTCGGGCGCGCCGCCGTCCGGGTCGACCAGGTGGACGTACTGGTCGGCCGGGTCGCCCTGGCCGGTCTCGCAGAGCAGCCGTCCGTCGTACCGCCCGACCACCCGGCGGATCTGCAGCCCGGAGGTGTCCAGCGGCTTGCCGTCCAGGGCGAGGCCGCGGGCCCCCGGGGTGTCGTGGGCGGTGAGCAGGCGGCCGTCGGGCAGCCGGGCGGGGGTTCCGGGCAGCTCGTCCACCCAGAACGCGTCGGTGGTGCGGGAGAGTTCGCGGGTCTCGCCGGTGGCCGGGTCGGCAGAGAGCAGCAGGACGTTCTGCTGGAGCCGGTCGGCGACGGTGAGCAGCACTTCGTCGTCGGAGGCCCAGGAGGCGGCGCACAGGTACGGGAACTCCGTCGCGTCCCAGCGCAGTTCGACCCGGCCGCCGTCGAGGCCGAGCACCCAGAGCCGGACGTCCGCGTTGGGCCCGCCGGCCTGCGGGTAAGCGAAGTCCTCGGCGGGCTCGGCGGGGCGGGCCGGGTCGGCGAAGTGGCGTCGGGGGAGGGCGGATTCGTCCACCCGGGTGGCCAGCAGCGCGCCGCCGTCCGGGCGCCACCAGTGGCCCCGGGTGCGGCCGAGCTCCTCGGCGGCGGCGAACTCGGCCACGCCCCAGCGGGCGCCGTCGCGGGGGGAGAGCGGCGTCGACCCGGGTGTGACGTAGAGGGCGTCGTCGGCGACGTAGGCGACGCGCCGGCCCTCGGCGTCCGGCCTGGGGTCGAACGCGGGCCCGGCGGTGGGCAGTTCGACGCTCGTGCCGGTGGCGGTGTCGGTGCGGAACAGCCGGCCGTCCAGGGTGAGGACGGCGGTGGCGAGGTCGGGGGTGGCCGCGTAGCTGCCGATCCCGGCGGCGACCAGTCGGGTGCGCTCGCGCAACCTCCGCTCGGCGGTGGGCAGTTCGTCGCGGTCGCCGCTGCGGCCCGGGACCAGCGCCGCCGGGTCGGCGACCAGGCGTTCGACGCCGGTGGTGACGTCGAGCAGGTGGAGGCGCTCGACCGGATCCTCCGGACCGGTCGAGCGGAGCAGCAGCAGCCGGGTGCCGTCCTCGGCGAGGGTGTACGCGCGCGGGGCGCCGTGGCCGAACCGGCCGGTGCGGGCGCTGAGGGCGAGGAAGGGGTCGGTGAGGGTCACGGCCCGATGGTGGTCGTGCGGGCGCGCCCCGACCAGTAGTCTGTCATGTGAAATGTCACACATCACGCCTGGGAGATCCCGTGGTCGATGACCTCAGCCCCCTCGAACCCCCGGCCCCGCTGCCCGTCGCCGACGGCCTGTTCAGCCTGGCACCGGAGGCCGCGCACCTGAACCACGGCTCGTACGGCGCCGTGCCCGTCCCGGTGCAGCGGGTGCAGGAACGGCTGCGCGTCGAACACGAGCTGGACCCGGACGGCTTCTTCGCCGACCTGCCCGACCGGATCGCCGGGGCCCGGACGCGGATCGCCGCCGAACTGGGCACCGACCCGGGCCGCCTGGCCCTGGTCGCCAACGTCACCGAGGCGGTCGCGATCGCCCTGGACACCGTCCCGCTCGCCCCCGGCGACCGGATCCTGGTCACCGACCACGGCTACGGCGCGGTCAACCAGGCCGCCGCCCGCAAGGCCGCCGAGACCGGCGCCGAGCTGGTGGTGGCCCCGGTGCCGCTGGACGCCGCCGACGAGGAATCGGTCCGCGAGGCGGTGCTCGCCGCCGTGGACGGGCGCACCGCGGTGGCGGTCCTGGACCGGATCAGCTCGCTCACCGCCCGTACGGTGGCCGCCCCGCGGCTCGTCGCCGAGCTGCGCGAACGCGGCGTGACCACGGTGGTGGACGGCGCCCACGCGCCCGGCATGCTGCCCGCCCCGGTCGACCCGAACGCCGACTTCTGGTTCGGCAACCTGCACAAGTGGGCGTTCGCCCCGCGCGCCACCGGCGTGCTCGCCGTCCGCCCAGAGTGGACCGCGCGGGTCCGCCCGCTCGCGCTGTCCTGGGAGCACCACCGGGGCTTCCCCGCCTGCGTCGAGTGGCGCGGCACCTGCGACTACACGCCGTGGCTGGCCGCCCCGGCCGGCTTCGAGCTGCTGCGCGGGCTCGGGCGGGAGGCGGTGGCCGGGCACAACGCCGCCCTCGCCGGGTACGGCCAGCGGGTGCTCGTCGAACGGGCGGGGCTGCGGCCGCTGCCCGCCTCGCCCGGGGTGTGGATGCGCACCGTGCGGCTGCCGGCCGGCCGGTTCGACACCGAGGCGCAGACCCGGGCACTGCTGGCCGAGCTCTGGCGGCGGTACGCCATCCGCGCCACCGGCCGGCCGGGACCCGACGGCGGCGGGCTGCTGCGGGTGAGCGCCCAGCTGTACAACCGGGCCGCGGAGTACGAGCGGCTCGCGGACGCGCTGGTGGAGCTGTTCAAGGAGTAGCCGGGCGCGGTGGCGGGGGCCGTTCGCCGTGAACCGTCCGCCGTCACCCGGTGCCCGAGCCGCCGACCGCGTCCGGCAGCGGCTGTTCGCTGCCCGCCGCCCGTAGCTCCGCCAGCAGCAGGTTCCGGTCGGCGAGCAGCCCGGTGAGGATCCGCCGGGCCGCCCGCAACAGGTCGGTGACGTCGCCGCCGGCCAGCGCGTAGACCACGGTGCTGCCCTCCCGGGTGGCGGTGACGATGCCCGAGCGGCGCAGCACCGCGAGCTGCTGCGACAGGCTGGAGGGCTCGACCCCCAGCTCGGCGAGCAGGCCGCGGACCGGCGTCGGTCCGTCCTGGAGCAGTTCCAGGACCCGGATCCGGACGGGATGGCCGAGCATCCGGAAGAACTCGGCCTTGACCTGGTAGAGCTCCCCCAGCCTGCGGCCGGGAGGTGCCTCCATCGTCACGTGGCCCCCCTTCCCTGGTGTCGACGGGCTCAGATCTCCAGCGCGACTTCGATCCGCTTGAGCTGGTGGCGGGCCATCGCGAGGTTGGCGCGGCTGCGGTTGAGCGCCAGGAAGAGGAACAGGCCGCGGCCGCCGGGCGTCGTGATCGGCCGGACCATGTGGTACTGGTGGGTCAGCGAGATCAGGATGTCCTCGATCTCGTTGTCGTGCAGGTTGAGCATCTCCATCGCGCGCATCTTGGCGCGGACCACGTCGGTGTTGCCGGCCGCGGCGACGTTGAGGTCCAGCTCGCCGCCGTCGCCGAGGCTGCCGAGGGCCATGCCGCTGCCGTAGTCGACCAGGGCGACGCCGATCGCGCCGTCGATGGCCATGGCCTCTTTGAGGGACGTCTCCAGGTTCGCCATCGTGGCTGTCCTCCCGTGCGTTGGTGGCTGTGGCTCACGAAGGTAGGCAGTGACCGGGGGACTCCACCGCGAATGACCGGAGACGTTCGAACCTGGCTCTCTCCGGATCACTTGAAGACATTTGCAACTATGGATCTGGGAGGGAAGTGATCCCGGAGGTCAGGTACGTGCCCGGAAAACGGTGCTATCGATGTCGGTCCACCCGGGTAACCTCTCGCTGAGATGCGAGATCACACCAATCACACCCGGACGGCGATGAACACCCCCGATCCCGAGCCCCAGGACGACCGGGAGCTCAGCCCCGCCGAGGCGTACGCGGCCAGCCGTCGCCGGGCCAAGGAGCAGGCCAGCGCGCTCCACGGCTTCCAGCAGCTGTACGACTTCCCGCTGGACGACTTCCAGCTGGAGGCCTGCGAGACGCTGGAGGCCGGATCGGGCGTCCTGGTCGCCGCCCCGACCGGCTCCGGGAAGACCATCGTCGGCGAGTTCGCCGTGCACCTCGCCCTCCAGGCGGGCCGCAAGTGCTTCTACACCACGCCGATCAAGGCGCTGTCCAACCAGAAGTACGGCGACCTGGTCAAGCGCTACGGCGCCGCCAAGGTCGGCCTGCTCACCGGGGACAACACCGTCAACGGCGACGCCCCCGTGGTGGTGATGACCACCGAGGTGCTGCGCAACATGCTCTACGCGGGCTCCAGCACCCTCGACGGCCTCGGCTACGTCGTCATGGACGAGGTGCACTACCTCGCCGACCGCTTCCGCGGTGCCGTCTGGGAGGAGGTCATCATCCACCTCCCCGAGTCGGTCACCCTCGTCTCGCTCTCCGCGACCGTCTCGAACGCCGAGGAGTTCGGCGACTGGCTGGACACCGTCCGCGGCGGCACCAAGGTGATCGTCTCCGAGACCCGCCCGGTGCCGCTGTGGCAGCACGTGATGGCCGGCAACCGGATGTACGACCTGTTCGCCGACCCGGACCGCGACGGCCGCCCCAAGCACCACCTGAAGAACCCCGGCAAGGCCGTCAACCCCGAGCTGGTCCGGCTCGCCCGCTCCGAGCTCGACCGCAACCCGCGTGACCGCTTCGGCCGCGGCCGGGGCCGCTCCATGCCCAACGGCCGCCCGGGCCGGGTCTGGACCCCGGGCCGGGTCGACGTCATCGACCGGCTCGACGCCGAGGGCCTGCTGCCCGCGATCACCTTCATCTTCAGCCGGGCCGGCTGCGAGGCCGCCGTCCAGCAGTGCCTCAGCTCCGGCCTGCGGCTCAACAAGGACGCCGAGCGCGCCCAGGTCCGGGCGATCGTCGAGGAGCGCTGCGCCGACATCCCCGACGAGGACCTCCACGTCCTCGGCTACTTCGAGTGGCTGGACGGGCTGGAGCGCGGCATCGCCGCCCACCACGCCGGGATGCTGCCGCGGTTCAAGGAGGTCGTCGAGGAGCTCTTCGTGAAGGGCCTGGTCAAGGCCGTCTTCGCGACCGAGACCCTGGCGCTCGGCATCAACATGCCCGCCCGCTCGGTGGTGATGGAGAAGCTGGTCAAGTGGAACGGCGAGACCCACGCCGACATCACCCCCGGCGAGTACACCCAGCTCACCGGCCGGGCCGGGCGGCGCGGCATCGACATCGAGGGCCACGCCGTGGTGCTCTGGCAGCGCGGCCTCGACCCCGAGGCGCTGGCCGGCCTGGCGGGCACCCGCACCTACCCGCTCAAGTCCTCGTTCCGGCCCTCCTACAACATGGCGGTCAACCTCGTCGCCCAGTTCGGCCGGCACCGCTCCCGGGAACTGCTGGAGACCTCGTTCGCCCAGTTCCAGGCCGACCGCTCGGTGGTCGGCCTCGCCCGTCAGGTCCAGCGCAACGAGGAGGGCCTGGAGGGCTACCGCGAGTCGATGACCTGCCACCTCGGCGACTTCGACGAGTACATGGAACTGCGCCGCCGGCTCAAGGACCGCGAGAACGAACTCGCCCGCGAGGGCACCAGCCAGCGCCGCGCGGCCGCCATCGAGTCGATCGAGCAGCTCAAGCCGGGCGACGTCATCCACGTCCCCACCGGCAAGTTCGCCGGCCTCGCCCTGGTCCTCGACCCGGGGCTGCCGCCGGTCAGCCGCTCCGGCCGGGGCGGTCCCCGCCACCCCGACTTCCAGGACGGTCCGCGCCCGGTGGTGCTCACCGCCGAGCGTCAGGTCAAGCGGCTCGCGATGATCGACTTCCCCCACCCGGTCGCCGCGATCGAACGGGTGCGCATCCCCAAGTCCTTCAACCCGCGCAGCCCGCAGTCCCGGCGCGACCTGGCCTCCGCACTGCGCACCAAGGCCGGCCACCTGGAGCCCGAGCGGTTCCGGCGCGGCCGCGCCGCCGCCGCCGACGATCCGGAGATCACCCGGCTGCGCACCGAACTGCGCCAGCACCCCTGCCACGGCTGCTCCGACCGCGAGGACCACGCCCGCTGGGCCGAGCGCTACCACCGGCTCCACCGCGACACCGAGCTGCTGGAACGCCGGATGCGTTCGCGCACCCACACCATCGCCCGCACCTTCGACCGGGTCTGCGCCCTCCTCACCGACCTCGGCTACCTGCGCGGCGACACCGTGACCGACGACGGCAAGCGGCTCGGCCGCCTCTACGGCGAACTCGACCTGCTCGCCTCCGAGTGCATCCGCGAGGGCGTCTGGAAGGGCCTGGCCGCCGCCGAACTCGCCGCCTGCGCCTCGGCGCTGGTGTACGAGGCGCGCCAGTCCGACGACGCCGGCGCCCCCCGGGTGCCGGAGGGCGCGGCCAAGGAGGCGCTCGGCAAGATGGTCCGGATCTGGGGCCACCTCGACGCCCTGGAGGAGCAGCACCGGATCAACACCGCCGAGGGCGTCGGCCAGCGCGAGCCCGACCTCGGCTTCGCCTGGGTCGCCTACCGCTGGGCACTCGGCCACAACCTCGACCAGGTCCTGCGCGACGCCGACATGCCGGCCGGTGACTTCGTCCGTTGGACCAAGCAACTGATCGACGTCCTCGGCCAGATCCAGGACGCCGCCGGCGAGGACGCCGAGCTCCGGAAGACGGCCCGCAAGGCCGTCGACGGCCTCCGCCGCGGCATCATCGCCTACTCCTCGGTGGGCTAAAGCTTGTTGCAGAAGTCCGGGTGGGGGCAGGTCAATGTGTGCTTTGACCTGCTGGTTCATGCGGTTCGGGCGAGGTTGTGCATGTGGGCGACGGCCTGCACCGCGTGGTGCAGGCCGTCGCTTTTCTGCCGGCAGTCACGGAGGATCTTGTAGTTCTTCATCCGGGCGAAGGTGTGCTCGACGCGGGCGCGCACCCGGCGGTGTTCGCGTTGTCCTCCTCCTGGGCCCGTAGGAGGGGGCGGCCGGCTCGTCGGCGGTGGGGGACGACCAGGCCGGTGTTGAGGTAGGCACCGTCCGCGAGCACGGTGGTGCCCGCACAGGTGACGGGCAGGTGGGAGGCCCGCCAGGCGTGGGCGTCGGCCGTGTTGCCCGGCACGGGGCTGACGGTGGCGACCACGAGACGGGCGTCCGCGTCGATGACGACCTGCACGTTCGCCGAGAACCGGTAGTTACGGCTCGACGCCCCGACAGTGCGGTCCCGCACCGGAACCAGAGTGCCGTCCACGATCCACAGCCGCTCCACGCCCGGCACCGGGCCCGGCACCGGGTGTGGAGCGGCCTCCAGCGCCAAGAGCGGGCCGAGACGCTGGACGATGCGGCACACCGTCGCGGTCGAGACCCCGAACAGCGGGGCGAGCTGGCGCATCGTGAGGTTGGCCCGGTAGTACACCGCGACCAACAGAACCCGGTCGGGCAGCGGCAGGCACCACGGCCTGCCGCCGCCCGGACCATTACCCCCCGCTCACCACCACCCGCACCAGACCCTCGAACTGCCGCATCCGCAGCCCCGTGAACGTCTCCACCCAGACCGGCACGTCCCGAAGCACCCCACCCATACCGGAGGAATGCCCCGCACCAGACCTTCTGCAACAAGCTTTAAACGCTCGGGCAGAGGTCGGGCACGGCTTCCTGGTCCCGTCGTCACCGACGAGGACCTGCGCGACCTCCTCATCCCCCCGCCGCCTCCGACCTGCGCTCGCAGCGCACCAACGAGGAACTGCTGCGTCTGATCGAGCTGGTGGCCGCCCAACTGCTGCACCCACGGGCCGTGAGCGTCCCGGATCCCATCCCGCCGTAGCCGCCCAGCGGCAGACACGGGCTCACTCAGATGTGAGCTCGTCGACGAAGTCCTCGACACCGCCTGACGGGTCGAGCTGGTGAGCTACGCCCTCGAGGTCCGCGCGTCGGACCGGGCCGGCGCCGGGAAGTGGCCGCGACGCCCGAATCCGGCCCCTGACCCGGGAGGTCGGGGTGATCTGTCGGCTTTTTTGGCGATACCGCCCCTGAGCTGCGGATTCTTGCTGGCAACTGAAGCCGTGGATCCCCTAGAGTCGGCGCGCCCATCCCGATCGGGGTGGTGGCGTACCGGCGTGAGCGTTCGCGCGCGGCGATTCCAGGAGTTGACGATCTGATGGTGTGTGTGGCGTGCGGGGCACGCCCTGTGGGGACGGACAGCGGCCGCTGCTTCGGCTGCGCGGAGGCGGCCCCGGGGTGGGCGGCGTCGCTGCGCCCGGCGAGCGGTCTTGCGGCGGCGGTCTGTGTCCTGCTGGGGTTGAACGCCGTGGTGGCGGCGGTGGCCGTTGCGGTGGACGTCTGGTCGGACGTGTTGCTGGGTCGGTTGACGGACGGGGCCGGCGACGTGGGCCTCGACGAGTTCGACGCCGTGGGCTCGGTGGCGAACACGGTGAACGACGTGTTCATCACGCTGGCGCTGGCCACCGCCGTGGTATTCATCGTCTGGTTCTACCGCGTCCGAAAGAACGCCGACCTGCTGGTGCCAAATGGCCACCGCCGGGGACGCGGCTGGACCATCGGGGCCTGGTTCACCCCGGTCGTCCTGCTCTGGTTTCCCTGGCAGCTGATGGTGGACTGCTGGAGGGCGAGCGCACCGCTGGACGCGGAAGGAAGGCGGCGCGCACCCTCGGAGAACGTCCTCGTCGTGTGGTGGTCCACCTGGATCGGCTCACTGATCGTCGGCCGGATCGCTCACGCCATGATGGGTCACGTGAACCTGCTGGACCCCGTTGACCTCGAGAGCGTGCGCACCAGCACCCGGGTGGAGGTCGCCGGGTCGGTGCTGCGGCTGGTGGCGGCGTTCGCGGCGATCGTGGTGGTCAACCGGCTGACCGCCATGCAACAAGCGCGTCGGACCGAGGTCAATCCGCTCGCGGCCCGGGCCGCCCAGGAGGCTCGGGTGCGTGCCCTGGTCCAGCCTTTGACTGCCGCCGCGCCCGCCGAGGCGCCGCGTGACATCGCGCCGGAGGGGCAGTCTCCGGCCTGACGGCCACCCGCTTGGCTGATCGATCGGACCATTGGCGAGTGCCGGGGTGCCCCTGACCGGAATCCGGTCAGGGGCACCTTTTTGTCGTTTCAGCGCTTCATTCTGGCGTCAGCTTCGTACGAGAGTGGTCCACTTCTGGGCAGGGGTGCCGTTGCAGTCCCAGAGTTGGAGGCGTGCGGTGTTGGTTGCCGTGCCGCCGGGGAGGTCGACGCAGCGGCCGGATGCGGGATTGTAGAGGGTGCCATCGGGCCTGAGGACGAAGTTCTGCTGCGGGGCGCCGTTGCCGCAGTCCCAGATCTGCAGGGGGGTGCCGTTGGCGGTGCCGCGTCCGGTGGCGTCGAGGCAGTGGCTGAGGGCGCGGAGGCTGCCGTCGGGCTCGAAGGTCCATTTCTGGGCGTTGCTGCTGTTGCAGTCGTAGAGCTGGACGGCTGTGCCGTTGGTGGTGCTGGCATTGGCGATGTCCACGCACTTGCCGGTCTGGGCGGTATAGGTGATGGGGCTGTTGTCGGCGTAGACGCTCACGACGTTGACCCAGCCCTTGGTCCAGGTGTAGTACGGGTCGGTGGTGGTGGAGTGGCCCGTGAAAGTCTGGATGACCCCGCCCGGCGTTATGGCCCAGAGGGTGGGCGAACCGATCCCGGTGAGGTCGCCGTCAGAGCCGATGCTGGGCCAGTTGGTGCTGGGGACGCCGTAGCCGATCTTGGTGTCGGTGGCGATGCCGGTGAGGGTCGGGTAGCTGGTGCTGTTGCCGAAGTCGTCGGTGACGGTGACGGTGCCCGTGGTGAAGGTGTAGCCGCGCAGGTCTCCGGTGCTCTGGTTGCGTGTCCACAGGCCGGGGTGGCCCTGGCCTGCCCAGTCACCGGGGGAGATGAGGTCCCAGCCCTTCCAGCCGGTGGCGGCGAGCTTGGTAGGCGAACCGAAGGTGACGTCCTGGGAAGTGGGGTAGAACCAGAGTGCTCCGGTACCGTCGGGGCTGGTCTCGATGGTGAACAGGCCGGTGCGGTTGAGGAACTTCTTGCCGGTGTCGAGCTTGGTGGTGCTGGGGTCACCGCTGGCGGCGATCTGCAGCGTGGTGGACCAGTCGGTCGCGTTGTAGCCGGTGCAGTCGGTCAGTTTCGGGTCGCAGGCGGGTTTGGGCAAGGAGCTGTTGGCGTCGAAGGCGCCGGTGACGCCGGTGTTCCCTGGGTTCTGGTAATAGTAGAGCTTTGGGTCGCCGTCCTTGTGGACGATGAGGTCGTCGACGTTGTTGCCGCCTCGAAGGCTGCCGCGGTGGGTGGTTCGGTAGTTGGCCCAGGAGTCGCCGCCGGGGGACTTGGTCTTCGATGCGGCAAGGGGAGCCTTGGCCTGGGTGGCGGGGATGCTGTAGGCGCGCAGGTCGCCGTTCGGGTCGGCGGTGACGATGTCGGGCAGGGCGTCGCCGGTGACGTCACCGAAGGTCGGGGCGGGGCTGTTGGGGTTCCACGGCGCGTAGAAGGCGTATTGCGCCACCGGGGAGAGGTTGCCGGCGTTGTCCTCGGCCTGGACGTAGAGGACGTTGGTGCCCCAGCGCCCGGCGGTCACCTGGATCTGGCCGGTGGGCATGGAGCTGCCGCACTGCCAGGAGGAGTCGACAAGCTGCGGGTCGAAGCTCCAGCGCAGGCAGACCACCCCGGCGGTGTATCCGTTGCTGGGGTTGGGGTCGGTGGCGGTGAAGGGGATGCCACCGCTCTGGCCGGCGTAGAGCTGGGGGGTCTGGCCGTTGCCGCTGGGCGGGAACTGCTTGCTGGTGTCGGCGACAGACGTGGGGAAGGTGACGGTCGGCGGGGTGAGGTCGATCTTGAAGTAGCAGGCGGGGGTGGAGGCCGATGACGGCATGCCGTGCACGAGGTCGTTGGCCAGCATGCCGTAGCCGTAGGCGTGACCGTCCTGGATCACGTTGGCGGGTACCTGGAAGCTCGTGACGCCGCCGTTGCCGACCGCAGCGGTGTAGCCGCTCGCGACGTCGGGGACACCGGGGAGGTTGTAGTCCCAGATGTGGTCCCAGGTCGCGACCTGGGCCTGGGTGGGGCTGCTGACGGTGGCGTTGAGCCAGACCGCGTTGCTCTGGGCGGATCCGGCGCCGAGCCAGGCCCAGTTGTTGGCGTTGCCGTCGCCACAGGCCTGGTTGGTCGACGCCGGGCTGGCCGTGGTCGGCGCCGGCCATACCCCCGGGTTCGTCGGAACGTTCGGCACCCGGTCGTACGTTACGGACAGTGCGGGCTGGTAGGTGAACCGCTTGAAGGCGTACTGGTTGTTCTCGTCGCCGTAGAGGCCGAAGGTCAGCTGTCCGTAGTTGACGTACTGCCTCATCGCTCCGGTGATGTCGAAGCTGAACGGCACGTTGCCGTAACAACCTTCGTGCCCGGAGCCGCCCACCCTGGCCGTGTCACCGAGCTTTCCGCCCTGCTGCCCGGGCTGGTTGGACCAGGTCGTGCCGTTTCCGATCGGCCCGTTGGTGACGTAGAGGTCAAGCGGGTAGTCCTGGGAGCAGGACCAGTCCGCGGAGACGTACTCCTGCATGCTCATCGTTGCGGAGTTGATGACCGCCCCACCGAGGGCGCTGATGTCGAACTGGTAGAAGCTGCGCTCGATGTCGGCGGGGGAGCAGCTGCCGCCGTTAGGGTAGTAACCGCATTTGCCCACGCCCGGGTGGTCGGTGTCCCCGCTGCCCTGGCGCATCCAGTTGTTGGAGGTGTGGGAGGACTGGACCCAGGTCCAGGAATTGCCTGTCAGGGTCCAGGGGAGGTAGTCGGGGTCGATGTAGTACGGGGCGGTGCCGTGGGCCAGGAGGTCCTGGTCGGGGGTGAGGTCGATGCCGGTGTCGGTGGCCTTGACCGGCAGGGTGGAGACCTTGGAGGCCGTCCCCGGGCCGGCGTCGGAACTGCCGGCAGCAGCTTGGGCCGCACCGGTCGGTGTGGGCGCGGGTGTGTCTGCCGCGGCTGCCCTGGAAGTCAGCGCGGTCTTCGTCACGGACGCGGGCGTGCTGGCCGCGGGTGTGGGCGCGTTCGTGGCGGGCGCGGTGGTGCTGTCCCACATCTGCGGGGTCCGGGAGACCCAGCGGGGCTTGCCGTCGGCGCCGACGAGGGTGACGTTGCCGCGCTCGTCGCTCGTGACGCTGACGCCGTCGAGAGTGGTGCCGAAGTGCAGGTTCTTCAGCACCGGGTCGGCCGCCGCTGCCTGGGTCTTGACGACCAGGACGGTGGTCAGACCCCCGAGCTTGCTGGCGGTGACCTTCAGGTCGATGTCGGGGGCGACGGACGAATAGACCAGGCTGTCACCGCTGACCGTCGGCGAGGGCAGTGCGAACGGGGCGGACAGAGCAAGCTTCTTCCCGTCCGAACTGGTCATCGTCGCCAGCGGCCCGTTCCCGCCCTTGGACAGTGTCACCTGCCCTGCCGCGGACTTGGGCGAGAACGTGCCGTCCGCATTGGCCGCCAGGGTGGCGTCCAGCCCCTGCCAGACGCCATTGCGGCGCACGCGCTGCTGCTCCAGGTGGCTGGTCAGTGCGAGGTGGCCTTCAGGGGTGGCGACGGTCTCGCTGTACTCGGTCGTGAGCGAGTCGACCGGGACGTTCTTTTGCGTGGCCTTGGCCTGGGCGATGGCCTGATCGACCGCGCTGGCCGGCGGACGCTCCTGCATCTTCAGCGCGGTGGCGGCGTCGATCGCGGCCTGCGACGGCACGTTCGGAGCGTCGGCGGCTTGGGCGCTGAGGCCTGAGAGGCCGGCGGTGAGCGCGAGAACGGCTGCCGCGGTCAATGCCCTGAGCGGCACGCCGTTGTAGCGGCACTTTCTAATCAAAACGGGAAACTCCCCCCAAAAGAACACGGAAGGCCTGCATAGACGCAGGCCAGAGGCACCGTAGGGGGAGGCACTGACATCGGCCAGTTCAAGTTCGGTGGCGAAGTCCAGGCTTGATCCGAAATGGCCACTTGTGTCCCTACGTGAGAATCCTCACCGCGGAACAAGCGTTGACCGTCCGTCAGTGGGTGCCGCTAGCATTCGCCGGTTCGGATACAGGAGATGCCTCTCGCATTCCGGGAGGATCAACGCTTGGAGGGCGTAAAAGGGTGTCAGTTATACAACAATCAGGCTTCGGAAAAAAAAGGGCGAGGAGGGGGAGACTTCGCGTACGCCTTGCGGCCGTGACGACCTCCGCTGTCCTCGGATCTCTGCTCGCGCCCCTGCCGCTCGCGGCTGCCGCGGACGGGCCGGACTACTCGCGCACCTGGTCGCCGCCGAACACCGCCCTGCCGAAGACGCCCTCGGTCGCAGGGCAGAACGCGGCACTGGTGCCGGTTGCGAAGCCGGAGCACCCCGTGCCGCCGACCTGGATACCGCCCAAGGAGCCGAAGGCGGTTCCAGGGGGCCACGCGTCGGTGACGCTCGGCTCCGCACCCGAGGCGCACCCACTGGGCGAGGGTGAGAAGCCGCAGACCGGTTCTGAGGCCAAGGCCTCCGGACTTCCGGTCACCCTCGCGCCGCTGGCCGGCTCGTCGGCCGCGGGCCAGACGATCCAGGTCGAGCTGACCGACGCCAAAGCCTCGGCCACCGCCGGAATCCCCGGCGTGGCGGTGACCCTCACCCGCCCGGGCTCGGGCGATGACGCACCGGTGCGACTGGGGGTCGACGCCTCTAGTCTGGACGCCGCGTTCGGTGCGAACTGGGCCACCCGGGCCCACCTGGTGGTCCTGCCCGGTTGTGCGACGACGACGCCGCAGGCCGCCGACTGCCGCAAGCAGACGCCACTGGAGTCGCACTACGATCCGTCGGCGAAGAAGCTCGTCGCCGACGTCCCGTTGAACGGCACGGGCGCTGCCAAGGTCACCGCTCCGGCTACGAAGAGTGCCACCGATGTCTCCGGTGCGGCCCGCGCGGTGTACGCGGGCTCCACCACCACCTCGACCACGGTCGGGGTGGTATCGGGTGCGTCAAGTGGGGCCGGTACCTACTCGGCGACTCCGCTCGGTGTCTCGCAGAACTGGGCCGCAGGCGGCTCATCGGGCGCGTTCACGTATGGGTACCCCGTGCAAGTGCCGCCAGCTCTCGCCGGTTCGGCCCCGAAGGTGTCGCTGTCATACGACTCGGCGTCGGTGGACGGGATGACCTCGGCGACGAACGCCCAGGCGTCCTGGATCGGTGACGGCTGGGACCTCGGTGCCGGCTTCGTCGAGCGTTCCTTCAAGCCGTGCTCGCTGGACGGGATCACCGGCTCCGGTGACCAGTGCTGGGGCGGCGCGAACCTGACCATGTCGCTGGGAGGTCACTCCGGACAGCTGGTGCCCGACGATGCCTCCTGCCAGTCGGGCGCGCCGGCGGCGATGGAGCAGTCGACCTGCACGTGGCGGCTGAAGGACGACGACGGCACCAAGGTGCAGTTCCTGACCGGTGCCACGAACGGCACCTGGAACGGCTCCTACATCAAGGTCACCGACACCGGTGGCACGGTGTCCTACTTCGGCCTGAACCACCTGCCGGACGCGAACGGCAACCCGACCACGCTGGGCGGGGACTCCGGCTCGGCATGGACCGTCCCGGTCTACTCCCCCAACAACGGCGACCCCTGCTACGACCCGGCCAAGGGCCAGGGCTCGTGGTGCCAGACCGCCTGGCGCTGGAACCTCGACTTCGTCGTGGACCCGCACGGCAACCTGACCACCTACACCTACGCCCCCGAGACGAACTACTACTCCCGCGGCGGCGCCCAGAACAACGGCAACGGCACCAGCACCGCCTACACCCGCGCTGGCGTGCCCGCCACCATCGGTTACGGGCAGCTCCTCTCGGACCAGCTGAACAACAAGGGCGCCTACAACCCCGCTGCGAAGATCGTCTTCAATACCTCCGAGCGGTGCGTCACCTCAACCACGGCCTGTGACCCTTCCCAGCGCACCGCGGCCAACGCCGCGAACTGGCCCGACGTCCCGCTGGACCAGCAGTGCGACGCCACCGGCCCGTGCACGGTCTACGGGCCGACGTACTGGACCACCAAGTGGCTGACGTCCATCACCACCCAGGTGAAGGTCAACGGCGCCTACCAGACCGTGGACTCCTACGCGCTCAACCACACGTTCATCAACGTGCAGAACGCCACCGAGAACACCCAGGTCCCCTGGCTCGCCTCCATCCAGCGCACCGGACAGGACGCCCAGGCCACCGGCGGCCAGATCACCCTGCCGCCCGTGTCCTTCACCTCCCAGCTGCTGCCCAACCGCGTCGACGGCACCAACCTGGTCCCCGCACCCCCGGCCTACAACCGGCCCCGCGTCCAGCTGATCACCACCGAGACCGGCAGCACCATCGGCGTCAACTACGCCCCCGCCGCCTGCTCACGGGTCAACAACGTCATGCCGGCCTCCGCCGACAGCGACACGCTCTCCTGCTTCAACGTCAAGTGGAACCCGCCCGGCTCCATCGCCGGCGCCACACCGGTGGACGACTGGTTCCTGAAGTACCCGGTCGCGAGCGTGACCGTGAACCCCGGTACTCCTCATTCGATTCCGATGGAGACCGACTACACCTACGGAAAGGCCGCCTGGCACCGCAACGACGCCGCGACCACCGACAACAAGGTTCGCACGTGGGACCAGTTCCGCGGCTACGCCTCCGTCACCGCAGTCTCCGGCAGCGGCAACGACGGGCCTAAGTCGAAGAGGTCGACCACCTTTTACCAGGGCATGGACGGCGACCTCCTCGCCAACGGCACCAGCCGCAGCGTCCAGGTCGCCGGCCCGATGGGCGCAGGGGTGACCGACTCCGACTGGCTCTCCGGCCAGACCCGTGAGACCGACACCTACACCAGCGCCGACGCCAACGGAACCATCCTCGGATACACGGTGACGGCCTTCTCCGGTGGACCCGTCACCACCGCCACCCACAGTCAGGGCAACAACCTGCCCGCACTCCTCGCTCGGTACGCGACCACCGCGACCGTGAGCACGACGAGGTCGCTGAAGGCCGACGGGACCTGGCAGTCGACCGCCACCACCACGACGACCGACCCCTCGCACGGCAACCGCGTCAGCACCTCACTCGACAGCGCCGACGGCCTGCCGGACATCTGCACCCGCACCACCTACGCAACCGGCGTGGACCCGCAGATCCTGGCACTGCCCTCGGAAGTGATCGCCACCTCCGGCGCGAACGCCTGCACGGCCCCCCCGACCGCCGCGAACATCGTCTCGTGGAAGCGGGTTCTGTACGACGGCAGGTCCTTCGGACAGGCCGGGGCGGCGCATGACGAGACCAGCACGCTGACGCTCGACCACTTCGACTCCGCAGGAGCCCCGCAGTTCAGCGCTGCCAACGCGACGTACGACAGCTACGGACGCACCACCAGCACGACCGACCCCAACGCCACCGACAGTACGCACCCCGGCGGCGCGACCGTCACCACCACCTACGCCTCAGCCAGCCCAGGTGAGCTGGCCAACAGCGTCACTGTCATCAGCCCGGCACCAGCCGGTGCGAGCGACGCCACCGCAGGCCGGGTCACCACCATCACCTACAACACAGCCCGCGCCCTGCCGCTGACCACGACCGATCCGAACGGCCGCACGGCCACCCAGGCCTATGACGCGCTCGGTCGGGTGACCAGCGTGTGGCTGCCCGGCCAGCCCACCACGGCCAGCGCCAACAAGAAGTTCGCCTACACGCTCCCCGGCGTGGTCAACGGCGCTGCCGTGCCGCCGACCGTGACCACCTCCGACCTGACGTCGAAGGACTACTACACGGTCAAGATCGACATCATGGACGGCGAGGGACGGCCCGTACAGTCCCAGTCGACTCCCGCGCTGTCCGCCTACAAGGGGCGGCTGATCACCGACACGGTGTACGACTCACAGGGCCGGGTCACCAGGGCGAACAACCCCTGGTACAACGATGCGGCCGCGCCCAGCACCACACCGTTCGACACCGTCACCAACAAGGTCCCAGCACAGACCTACAACGTCTACGACGGCCTCGGCCGCCCCGTGACCACGCAGTTCGTCGCCTACGGCGTCACACAGACCACGACCACCACCGCCTACCCCGGCGCCGACCGGACCGACGCCACACCGCCCGCGGGCGCCACCCCGACCTCGACCGTCACCGACGCACGGGGACACAAGACCCAGCTCTGGCAGTACAAGACCGCCTCCGCCACCGGCAACCAGGCCGACGCGGACATCACCACCTACACCTACAATCCCGACGGCCACCTGGCCACGCAGAAGGACGCGGCGGGCAACACCTGGAGTCACTCCTACGACGTGCGCGGCCGTGAGACCACGACCTCCGACCCGGACACCGGCACCTCCACCAAGACCTACGACACCGACGGGCGCCTGGCCACCGTCACGGACGCACGCGGGCAGACCATCGCCTACACCTACGACCTGCTCGGCCGCGTGATAGGTACCTACTCCGGTACGGTCGCGCCGGCCAACCAGCTGACCGGCTTCACCTACGACACGGTCGT
Organism: Kitasatospora sp. NPDC001539; assembly: GCF_040298565.1. Classification (NCBI taxonomy): domain Bacteria; kingdom Bacillati; phylum Actinomycetota; class Actinomycetes; order Kitasatosporales; family Streptomycetaceae; genus Kitasatospora; species Kitasatospora sp. NPDC001539. The sequence goes on from NZ_JBEPAK010000103.1 coordinate 19,165, forward strand.
CAAGGGCAAGCCCGCCACCTCGACCCGCTACGTCAACGGGACCTCCGGCATCGCCTACACCAGCTCCGTGCTGGCCTACGACACCGCCTACCACCCCACCAAGACCACCACCACGATCCCCGGCACCGAAATCGGCCAGGGCACCACCCCCTTCACCTACACCTACCAGGCGCTCTACGACCCCGCCACGGGCACACTGACCAGGGACGCCCGCTCTGCCATCGGCGACATCGCAGGCGAGACGGTCAACTACACCTACGACTCCAACGGGCCGCTGCGCACCTACGGGGGCACCGTCACCTACGACCTGTCCTCGGACTGGGACGCCTACGGCCGCAGCATCCGCTCCACGGTGAACCCCTGGGGCACCCAGATCGTCGTCACCAACACCTACGACGAATCCACCGGCCGACCGCTGCAGCAACTCGTGGACAAGCAGACCGCCTCCACCGGCACCGTCCAGCAGCTCACCTATACCTACAACCCGGCCGGAAAGCTCACGGCGATCCGGAACATCCCGGACAACACACCGTCGTCCACTGATCTTCAGTGCTTCGGCTACGACTACCTCGGCCGGCTGACCAATGCCTGGACCGACACCGGAACACTCGCCCAGGCTGCTCAGCCCACGGTCGGTGGAATCGGCGCCTGCGCCAATTCCACCCCGACCAGCGGCGTCCAGGCGCCCCTTCGGACGACGGTCGGTGGGCCCGCCGCGTACTGGCAGAGCTACGGCTACGATCTCACCGGCAACCGCACCCAGCTCATCCAGCACGACCCCTCCGGCGACACCACCAAGGACATCACCACCAACCAGACCTTCCCGGCCCCCGGGACGGTCAACGCCCCGACCACCGCACCCAACACCGGCGGCGGCACTGGCGGCCCGCACGCTCTGACCGGCACCACCACCACAGCGCCGACCGGCACCACCGGCAGCAGCGCCCAGTACGACGCCGCGGGCAACACCACCGCCGTCACCGACACTTCCGGCACCGCCACCCTGGCCTGGAACAGCGAGAACAAGCTCGCCTCTTACACCAAGACGGGCACCGCCGGACCGACCACCTACCTCTACGACGCAGGCGGCAACCAGCTCATCCGCCGCGACCCCGGCAAAACCACCATCAGCCTCGGCGGCGACGAACTCGTCTACGACACGACGAAGACCCCCGCCACCGTCACCGGCATCCGCTATTACCAGATCCCCGGCGGCATCACCCTGATCCGCCAGGGCGGCAACTCGACGTACCAGATCTCCGACCACCATGGCACCGGCATTCTCGCCCTCGACGGCACTACGCTCGCCGAGTCGCGGCGCCTGGCTGACCCGTTCGGCAACCCCCGCGGCACTCAACCCACCACCTGGGCCGGCGACCACGGCTTCGTCGGCGGCACCAAGGATGACGCCACCGGCCTCACCAACCTCGGCGCCCGCGAATACCAACCCACCACCGGGCGCTTCCTCAGCCCCGACCCGATAATCGACCTCGCGGACCCACAACAGTGGAACGCCTACGCCTACAGCACCAACGACCCGATCAACCTCAGCGACCCCACCGGCCTGCGCCCCGACGGACAGTACGGCGGCTTCAGCAACCAACTGCCCGACGGGCTCCACGAGACGTGGACACCCGACGGAAACGACGGCTGGGACTGGCACCAGGACGTCACCTACGGCTCCATGATCATGGACAAGCCGATCGTCGTCCACAACACCATCAACTTCAACGCCAAAACCGAGAGGCGCAAGCCCGCTTCCTCATGGACGTATGACGAGGCGAAGCCAGGTCGAAACCCCACATGGGCTGCCATCGCCCACGTCGCAGCCGAGATCACCGGTGTAAACGACGCGCGGCGCTGTGCCAACGGCGACAAGACCAGCTGCGTGATGGCAGCAGTCGGTGTCCTGCCGTTCGGCAAACTCGCCAAGGGCGCCAAGCTCGCCAAGGAAGGTGCGGAGGCCGTCGAAGGTGCGGCCCGCACAGGGGATGACGCAGCACGCCTGGCCGAAAAGGAATCGGATGACGTAGCCAAGGCAGTCACGAAATGCGACAGCTTCCCGCCAGACACTCGTGTGCTGATGGCCGATGGCAGTACCAAGCCCATCGGTGACATTCAGCCAGGCGATGCAGTGGAGGCGACCAACCCTCAAACCGGTGAGACGGCAGGGAAGGCCGTCACCAACAAGATCGTCACCCCGGACGACGCCGCATTCACTGACCTCACCCTGATCACCGCAGATCAGAGCGGTGTCCCGGGCGCGGAGACCAAGCTCACCTCCACGGCGCACCACCCATACTGGAACGACAACACCCACCGTTGGACAGCGGCGGAAGACCTCCAGCCCGGCGACCAGCTCACCACGCCGGACCACGGGCACGTCACCGTCATCTCCGGCCACACCTACGGAACCCAACCCCAGACGGCCCACAACCTGACCGTCGCCGACACTCACACGTACTATGTACTCGCCGGAAACGTTCCGGTCCTGGTGCATAATTCCGACCTGCCGTGCTCAAAGACGTTTTGGCCCAAGGGTAAGGCATCCAATGTCTGCACTATTTCTGGGAGTAATGGCTGCGAGGATGTTGCGCGCTCTATCCAGCAGAGTATCGGGGGTACTCGAATGAGGATTACGGACCGCTATGGGGCACCGTCGCTCGGAAAGTATCGCGGTCAGGACTCTCGATGGGCGCACCATGACGTGGTTGTGAAGGATGATCGCGTGTACGATGCCTGGACAGGGCCGGACGGCGAACCAATGGACGCGTATCGCGGACAATTTGAGTACGGCGACGATTTGAACTTCACCCCCCTTCACTAGAAAGAGGCTGGCTGTGGACTTCCACACCCTCCTTCGGAACGTGCAGCGCAGGCCCGGAGCTTATGGGCTGGACGGCTCGTATCGGGAATTTGTCGCCTTCATCAATGGGTGTGATGCAATGCAAGACTGGGGGCTGCTCAAGGGCTTTCGTGAGTGGCTGGCAGTAAGGCTTGGGCATGGCACGAATCTCGTTTGGTGGGAGCTGGTCCGCCAGATCTTTGTATCGGATAATGGAGGCGGGACAGACGAGTCGGAAGATGAGGCTCTGTGTAGTCGGATGTTCGTTCTGCTGGGCGAGTTTCTAGCCAACGAAACTGCGTAACACCGTGAAGAGGCCCTGCCAGAATCCATTTCTGGCAGGGCCTCTTCACGCTTTGACGGCAGTAGTTGACGGCAACGTCAGCGGACGGGTGCTGCACAAAGTGGTGGCTCGTCGCCGCCGTCCGGGTCGGTGGCTGCCCCGGAAGCCCTGCCGACGGCGAGTGGGGTGAAACACGGGGCCATGTTGCTGGTCTGACCTGGCGTCATGTGGCAGAGGCCGGGGGAGGGTGGGCGTGTGAGTGGGTGGGGTGGTGTCAGCGGGTTGGGTGGCAGCGGGTTGGCTGAGCTCAAAGGCTCGTTGAGCTGGGCTTCTCATGGTCGATGTCGTGGATCTTGGCTGCCGTGGAGTGACTAAGAAGACATCTCATTTGGACTTGTAGGCTGCTCGCGTGACGATCGTGGAGCGTCTCGTCCCGGACGAGTTGTGGGAGTTGTTCCAGTTGGTGGTGCCGGCGGCGCCGACTCGGCCGCAGGGCGGTGGCCGGCGCCGCTACGGTGACCGGGAGGTGCTGGCGGCGATCGTGTTCGTGGCGACGTCGGGGTGTACTTGGGCCCAGCTGCCGCCCTGTTTCGGCCCGTCCGGCCCGACCGCCCACCGGAGGTTCACCGAGTGGAGCAGGGCCCGAGTGTGGGCCAAGCTCCACCGGGTCGTCCTCGACGAGCTCGGCGCGCGCGGCGAGCTGGACTGGTCGAGGTGCGCGGTCGACTCGGTCAACATGCGGGCCCTGAAAAGGGGGAGCTGACAGGTCCGAATCCTGTCGATCGGGGCAAGTACGGGTCGAAGATCCACTTGCTCACCGAACGCACCGGTTTACCCCTGTCGCTCGCGATCTCCGGGGCCAACGTCCACGACAGCCAGGCCCTGATACCGCTCGTCGACGCGATCCCGCCGATCCGCTCACGGCGCGGCCCCAGACGGCGCCGTCCCGGCAAGCTGCACGGCGACAAAGCCTACGACCACCGCTTCATCCGCTCCTACCTGCGCCGCCGACAGATCCCCGCCCGAATTGCCCGTCGCGGGATCGAGACTTCCAACTGTCTCGGCCGGCACCGCTGGGTCATCGAACGAACCGTGGCCTGGCTCGGCGGCTTCCGTCGGCTCCACCGCCGTTACGAGCGAAAGGCCGGCCACTTCGCCGCCTTCGCCAGCATCGCAGCAGCCATCATCTGCACCCGCAGACTCCCCAAATGAGATGTTTTCTTACACCAAGACGGGCACCGCCGGACCGACCACCTACCTCTACGACGCAGGCGGCAACCAGCTCATCCGCCGCGACCCCGGCAAAACCACCGTCAACCTCGGCGGCGACGAACTCGTCTACGACACGACGAAGACCCCCGCCACCGTCACCGGCGTCCGCTATTACCAGATCCCCGGCGGCATCGCCCTGATCCGCCAGGGCGGCAACTCGACGTACCAGATCTCCGACCACCATGGCACCGGCATCCTCGCCCTCGACGGCACTACGCTCGCCGAGTCGCGGCGCCTGGCTGACCCGTTCGGCAACCCCCGCGGCACTCAACCCACCACCTGGGCCGGCGA
>NZ_JBEPAK010000104.1:0-23491 GCF_040298565.1 Kitasatospora sp. NPDC001539
GGGCCGGTGTGCGACGGCACCCGGCCCCGGGGGCCCGCCGTTCGGCCGGTACCGTGAACACGCCCGGAGACCGGTACCGCGCACCCCAGGCCCGCGCGACCGGCCAGGGGCAGTACCACGGCAGAGGCGTCCGGCAGGGGGAGTACGACGTGACGGCGGAACCGGCGGTCACGCCGCACCGGACGCCACCCGCGGGCGGCGAACCCGACGAGGCGGCCCGGCAGCTGTACCTGGCGATCATCGCCGAAGGCGGACGCATCCCGTTCACCGACGTCCCGGAAAGCGAGCGCGACGCGCTCCGGCAACTCCTCGACATCGGCCTGGTCATGGCCAACCGGATGGACCACTGCTACACCGCCGTCAGCCCGCGCTCGGTCAGCGACCGCGTCGGCGCCGAACTGCGCAGCGCGGCCACCCGCCTGCTGGTCCGCGCGGAGAACCTCCCCGGCGCCCTGGACACCCTCACCCGCGCCTACGACGCCATGCCCCGCCCGTCCGGCCGCCCCGGCGGCGCGGTCTACGTCGAGGGCCACGTCCACATCCGCCAGCGGATCTCCCAACTGGTCTCCGACTGCCGCTCCGAGGTGCTCACCGCCCAGCCAGGCCACCGGCCCGCCGACACCCTGCAGATCGCCCTCGCCCAGGACGTCCAACTGCTCCAGCGCGGCTGCTCGCTGCGCACCATCTACCAGCCGGTCGCGCTCGCCGACCCGCCCGCGCTCGCCTACGCGGAGGAGGTCACCCGGCACGGTTCCCAGATCCGCGTCCTCGACGAGCCCTTCCAGCGGCTGATCGTCTTCGACCGCAGCGTCGCCGTCATCGCCGCCAACGACGACAACAGCACCGCCGCCTTCATCAGCGACCCGGCCGCCCTCGCCTTCCTGATCGGCGCCTTCGAACGCGACTGGGCCCGCGCCGACACCACCGAGGCCGCCGCCTGCCTCGGCCAGGGCCCCGCCCGCACCATCCCCGACCGGGTCGGCCGCCTCCTCGCCCGCGGCCTCACCCAGCGCGCCGTCGCCACCCGGCTCGGGCTGAGCGAACGCACCGTCGCCGCCCACATCTCGCGGCTGCGCGACCGCTACGGCGCCCAGACCCTCTTCCAGCTCGGCTGGCTGATGCGGGGCTCCCGCGAGGACTGACGGACCGGGCCCGGCGACGCGTCCGGACGGGACGCCCGGCAGACGAGAGGAGAACGACCATGACCGACCGCAGCCTCGCCCTGCTCGACGAGGCCGCCCGCGAGCTCTACCGCGCGATCCTGCGCGAGGGCGGCCGGATCCGCATCGCCGACATCCCGCAGCAGGACGCGGAGACCGTCCAGGCGCTGCTGGAGCTGGGGCTGCTGAAGCCGTACCTGTCGGACGGCTCGCTCAGCGCGATCAACCCGCGCTCGGTCTCCGCCCGGATCGCGGCCGACCTGCGCACGGCCGGGACCCGACTGCTGGTGCAGGCCGAGGAGGTGCCCGACCTCCTCGGCGGCCTCACCAACGCCTACGACGCCGCCCCTCGGTGCCACGACCGCGACCGTACGCGGACCAGTCGGGTGGTCGTCGGGGCGAAGGACATCCGGCACCAGATCGCCAGGCTCACCGAGGAGTTGCGCAGCGAGGCGCTCTGCCTCCACCCGGGCGGTGCCCGGCCGGCGGAGGCCGCCGATGACATCGTGGACCACGCCCGGCGCTACGTGGCGTCCGGCGGCGTGCTCCGCACGGTCTACGAGGCGTCGGTGCTCTCCGACGGCCCGTCGGTCCGGCTGGCCGCCCGGCTGACCGAGCTCGGTTGCCACCTCCGGGTCCTGGCGGTGCCGTTCACGAAGATGATGGTCCTCGACCGGACGGTCGCGGTGATCCCCGCCGCGCCGGACGCGAGCAGCGCGGCCTTCGTCGAGGACCCGATCGTGGTCGACTTCCTGGTGAGGAGCTTCGAAACGCACTGGCAGCAGGCCGAGCGCGTGAACTGGGCGGCACTGACGGACGGTTCGAACGAGTCCGTGACCCGGGAGCAGGTGGGCCGCCTGCTCGCCCGGGGACTCACGCAGCGGGCGATCGCCAGCCGCATGGGGCTGAGCGAGCGGACCGTCGCCGGTCACATCGCCCGGCTGCGCGAGTCCTACGACGCGCAGACGCTGTTCCAACTGGGCTGGCGGATGCGGGGAGCCCGGACGGGGGAGTCCGGTGGGCGAGCCCCCGTGGGTCCTGCTCAGCCGGTGGCGGCGCCGGTCGGCCAGTAACCGGGGAGGGCGGACTTCTGCCGGGGGACGTTGAACTGCTCGCCCGGGGCGGTCCAGAAGCCCTCGCGGAGGGAGAGCGCCATGCCGGCCCAGTCGAGGGCGGTCTCCACCGTGTGGTTGAGGGCCTCCTGCGACCAGGTGTCGTCGAAGACCAGCGGCAGGACGGGGGCGACCTGCTCGATGGTGGCGATCAGGGGGTTGTGGGTGATGGCCTCGTCGACGAGCAGGACGATCGGCTTCCGCAGGGCCGAGGCCCAGCCCAGCTCCAGGCTCACGCCGGCCGAGAGCGGCGCTCCGATGTAGGCGAAGACCAGGTCGGCGGACTGCAGGGCGCGGAAGTCGGAGGGCACCCGGGGCTCGGGGGCGCGGCCGGCGACGGTCCAGGCGTCGCTGTGGTGCGCGCTGTACACGGCGGCCCCGCTGCGGAGGAGGGTGGTGCGGAGCGTCGTCAGCCGCGTCCGGCTGGCGAGGGTCACCACGCTGTCCGCGGGACCGGTCAGGCGCATCAGCGGCGCGGCCAGGAACACGCGTGCACGCCGGCCCTCAGGGGCCTGGCTGTCGTGGTGACGCAGGTAGGGCTCGGTCATGTCGACTCCGGGGAAAGGCCGACCGGGTGGGGATGCGGTGCCGGTAGGCGCTGCGGTTGGTTGCTGCTTCGGAAAAGTCGAAGAGATCAGCCGGATATTTGACAGTACAGCGGCAAGTTTGCCTTTTCGCCGCACCATCGGGGACGAAATGATCGTCTATCAGCGGTTGCAGCCCCGTCCAGCGTCCCGCCCTGTCATCTGGATGACTGGCAGAGAGATGACGCTCTCTGTGGAGTCGGGGAGATGACACCGCTGTGAGGTCTGCGGCATCATGTGGACGCTAGTGCTATTAGATCCAGCTCACGGAGCTCTTGAGAGAAGGAGGGGTGGGTCCGTGTCCCCTATGTACCGACTCGTCCGCACGGTTGCGCTTTCGGTTGTCCTCGGCGCGGCTGTGCTGGCTGGGGTTCAGGCTGTTGTCGGCAGCGAGCAGGCCGGCGTCTCCACGACCGCGGCGGTTTCGGTGAGCGACGACATCCACTGGTGAGGCCTGGCCGGTTGGGGCATCGGGACCTGAGGGTGAGTCCGTGCCGCACTGACGGCCCGGCCGAGGTGCTGGAAAAGCCGCTCCTTTGAGGGAGCGTTTCCTACGCGTCTTCTTCTCGCGGGGAGCGGCCTAGCACATAGCCGAGTTGGAAGAGGGAGTCGACGTTGTAGTCCTCCCTCATCTCGGCGATATGCCGGGCGAGCGTCCGCTCACTGATGCCGAGCCGCCGCGCTATGACGCGGTGGTTCGTTCCGGAGAGCAGGAGCTCGATGATGGTCTGCCGGAGTTGCGACACGACCTGACGCGGGACCGTGCGGTCCCCCTCGAACTCGAGCGCCCTGTTCCAGCTCCGCTCGAAGACCTCCTCGGCGAGGAAGTTGATGACGGCGGGGTCGTAGATGAAGGCGGCGATGGTGTCGCCCGCCACGGGAATCACCGCCAGCTTCCGATCGACCACGATCAGCCTGGTGTACGGCTCGTCGAGGGTGCGGAACTGCCAACCGGCCTTCGCCAGCTGGGCCACGTAGTCCCTGGTCGGCTGGTGGTAGCGGGTGCTCGCGTGGTAGATCGTCCGCATCGACGCGCCGTGCCGGAGCATGTCGAGATCGCGGTCCAGGAATGCGGTCAGCAACTCGGCCGGGCGCGGTCCGCCCGGTTGCATGGCGAGTCCCTCCGTCCATCCGCTGGCCGCGGATTGCTGGAGCCGTTGATTGATCAGGGCGCGGCCCCGGACGTATTCGATGGGACCGCCGGATTGGTTCGGTGCGTGGAAAGCCTCGGCGAGTTCGCTGAGCTCCGTCGGCAACGCCACCGCGCGGGACAGAAGGTCGAGCGCCTGCCGTTGCCACGTCGAACTCAGGCTTGCCGACAGCTGTGTCGGGTCGACGGCGAAATAGGCGTCCGGCTCTTCGTTGTCGAGAATTAGCAGCCCGAGGTCCAGCAACTCCTGGAGGGCGGAATCCTCGCCGGAATCGCAGGCATTCCGGCTCAGCCGACCGCTCTCGCTCACGGCCTTCAGATAGAGCGTGCGGGCATCCTCCGACAGGACGCGGAGTCCGCCTGGCGCGGCACCTGCTCCTTCTCGCCCACTCATTCTTGGTCTCCCTGTGTTGACCGGACAAGTTAGTCAACGCGACGGATGGCTACTGCAGCAAGGATCTTATGCGGCTTGCAGGATCCGGTCGGAGTCGTCCCAGGTGGCGATCGCCCCCCTTGCCGCAGCACTCTCTCACCACACGCCAGCCGCCGGCACCCCCCGAACAGGAGGGAGCCGGCGGCTGGCGGAGCAGGCGGGCCCGCGGGTCAGCGCTTGGGGCGCCAGACGACGAGGGCGCTGGACTGCGGGGTGGGGGGCTGGTACGGGACGAGGTCGCGGCGGTAGGACGCGTGGACGGCGGCCTCGCGCTGCTGGAGCGCGGCGGCGGCGCCCTCGAGGGAGTCGACCAGTTCGGTGATGCGGGACTGGAGGGCGGCGACCTGGTTCTCCAGCTCGATGATCCGCTTGATGCCGGCCAGGTTGATGCCCTCGTCCTGCGAGAGCCGCTGGACCTCCCGCAACTGCTGGATGTCGCGGGCGGAGTAGCGGCGGCCGCGACCGGCGGTGCGGTCGGGGCTGACCAGGCCGAGGCGGTCGTACTGGCGCAGGGTCTGCGGGTGCAGGCCGGACAGCTCGGCGGCCACCGAGATGACGTACACCGGGGTGTCCTCGGTGAGCACGTACTGCGGCGGCGCGGTGGCGGCGCGCCGGGTGCGGCGGGGGCCGTCGCCGGGCAGGCCCTCGCCGAGCCCGGGGCCGATCGGGCTGTCGGGTGTCATCGAGTCGGGGTTCATCTGGTCGTCACGCTCCCTTCGCCGCCCGGAACAGGGCGGCTCGTGGGTCGTCGGAGGCGGTGGCCTCGCGGTACTGCTCGAGGGCGTTCAGCGCGTCGCCGGTGACGTGCTGCGGCACCACGACCTCGACGGTGACGAGGAGGTCGCCTCGGGTGCCGTCCTTGCGGGTGGCGCCCTTGCCGCGGGCGCGCATGGTGAGACCGTTGGCGCTGCCCGGGGGCAGCTTGAGCTTGACGGTGGGGCCGCCGAGGGTGGGCACCTCGATGGTCGCGCCGAGGGCGGCCTCGGGGAAGGTGACCGGGACGGTGACGGTCAGGTTGTCGCCCTTGCGCCCGAAGACCGGGTGCGGCTCGACGTGCACGGTGACGTAGAGGTCGCCGGGCTGGCCGCCGCGCTCGCCCTGGGCGCCCTTGCCCTTGAGCCGGATCCGCTGGTCGGCCTGGACACCGGCCGGGATGCGGACCTGCATGGTGCGGGCCGAGCTGGCCCGGCCGCTGCCGTGGCAGTCGGTGCACGGGTCGTCGACGATCATGCCGCGACCGCGGCAGTCCTTGCACGGCTCGGAGAGCGCGAAGGCGCCCTGGCCGCGGCTGACGGTGCCGGCGCCGACGCAGGTCGGGCAGACCCGCGGGGTGGTGCCGGACTTGGCGCCGGTGCCGTTGCAGGTCCGGCAGGGGGCCTGGCTGGTCATCCGCAGCGGCACGGTCGCGCCGTCGACCGCCTCCTCGAAGGAGAGCGTCACCTCGGTCTCGACGTCGGCACCGCGCCGGGGCTGGGCCTGCCGGGCGCCGCCCCGGTTGAAGAGGCCGCCGAAGACGTCGCCGAGGCCGCCGCCGCCCTGGCTGCCGCTGAAGAGGTCGCCGAAGTCGAAGCCGTAGCTGCCGGTGCCGGGGCCGCCGGTGCGGAAGCCGCCGTTGGCGAAGAGGCTGCGGGCCTCGTCGTACTCCTTGCGGCGCTTGTCGTCGGAGAGGACGTCGTACGCCTCGGAGATGTCCTTGAAGCGCTCCTCGGCCTTGGCGTCGCCCTTGTTCGCGTCCGGGTGGAACTCGCGCGCCAGCTTGCGGTACGTCTTCTTGATCTCGGCGGCGGTGGCGTCCTTGGGCACGCCGAGGACCTTGTAGTAGTCCTTCTCGACGAAGTCCTTGCCGCTCATGCGCCCACCTCGCTGCGCCCGGCAGCCGCTGAGCGGTCCGCGCACCCCTGGATGGTTCGCTCGCTGCGCTCGCTCACGGCTCCCGCCACCTCCCGATGTCCATCGTCACTGTGCTGTCAACAGCCGCTGGAAGAAGAGCCGTTGACAGCGCGCTGCGGAGCCGGCCGCTCGACTTGCCGGCGTTCGACTCCGCAGCGCACTGGTTGTCAGCTGTCACAGGTTGTCAGCTGTCCGAGCCACCGTCGGACTCGTCCGTGTCGGCGGGCTTCGCCTCGGCGTCCGGGGCGGACGTCGTCTGGGTGCCCGGCTGGGGCTCCGCGACGGCGACCATGGCGGGGCGGATGATCCGCTCGCCGATGCGGTAGCCGGGCTGGAGGATCTGCACACAGGTGTCCACGGTGACGTCCGAGGAGTAGCTGTGCATCAGTGCCTCGTGCTGCGTCGGGTCGAAGGGCTCGCCCTCCTTGCCGAACTGCTGGAGGCCCAGCTTGGCGACGACCGTCTCCAGGGACTCGGCGACGGACTTGAAGCCGCCCGTCACCTCGCCGTGCTCGCGGGCGCGGCCGATGTCGTCCAGGACGGGGATCAGGGACTCCAGGATGTTGGAGACCGCGATCTCGCGGACGGTCAGCCGGTCGCGCTCGACCCGCTTGCGGTAGTTCTGGTACTCGGCCTGCAGCCGCTGCAGGTCCCCGGTGCGCTCGGCCAGCTCGCGCTTGGCCGTGGCGAGCTCGTCGGAGCCCTCGCCCGCACCCGCCGAGGCGGCTTCCTCGGCCGCCTTGATCACGGCTTCCTCGGCGGCGGAGTCGTCGCCGGGCTTGCCGCCCTGCGGCTTGTCCGTCATGCCGACGCACCGCCCTTGGGCTTCTCGTCGTCCACGATCTCGGCGTCGACGACGTCGTCGTCCTTCGCCTGGGCGGACTCGCCGGCCCCGGCCGCACCGGCGGCGTCGGCGTTGGCGTAGAGCGCCTGGCCGAGCTTCTGGGCGGTGGTGGAGACCTTCTCCGAGGCCTCGCGGATCTTCGCGATGTCCTCGCCCTTCAGGGCCTCCTTGAGCTCACCGATGGCGGTCTCGACCTCGGTCTTGACGTCGGCCGGGAGCTTGTCGGCGTTGTCGGCGATGAACTTCTCGGTCGAGTAGACGAGCTGCTCGGCGGAGTTGCGGGTCTCCACGGCCTCGCGGCGCTTGTGGTCGTCCTCGGCGTACTGCTCGGCCTCGCGGCGCATCCGGTCGACCTCGTCCTTCGGCAGCGAGGAGCCGCCGGTGACGGTCATCTTCTGCTCCTTGCCGGTGCCGAGGTCCTTGGCCGCGACGTGCATGATGCCGTTGGCGTCGATGTCGAAGGTGACCTCGATCTGCGGCAGGCCGCGCGGCGCCGGCGGCAGGCCGGTCAGCTCGAACATGCCGAGCTTCTTGTTGTAGGCGGCGATCTCGCGCTCGCCCTGGTAGACCTGGATCTGGACGGACGGCTGGTTGTCCTCGGCCGTCGTGAAGATCTCGGAACGCTTGGTCGGGATCGTGGTGTTGCGCTCGATCAGCTTGGTCATGATGCCGCCCTTGGTCTCGATGCCGAGGGACAGCGGGGTGACGTCCAGCAGCAGGACGTCCTTGACCTCGCCCTTGAGGACACCGGCCTGGAGCGAGGCGCCGATGGCGACGACCTCGTCCGGGTTGACGCCCTTGTTGGCGTCCTTGCCGCCGGTCAGCTCGCGGACGAGCTCGGCGACGGCCGGCATGCGGGTCGAGCCGCCGACCAGGACGACGTGGTCGATCTCGGAGAGCGAGATGCCGGCGTCCTTGATCACGTTGTGGAACGGGACCTTGCAGCGCTCCAGCAGGTCCGCGGTCAGCTGCTGGAACTGGGCGCGGGTGAGCTTCTCGTCCAGGTGCAGCGGGCCCTCGGCGGAGGCCGTGATGTACGGCAGGTTGATCGAGGTCTCGGAGGACGAGGACAGCTCGATCTTGGCCTTCTCGGCGGCCTCGCGCAGACGCTGCAGGGCCATCTTGTCCTTGGACAGGTCGACGCCGTGGCCGGCCTGGAAGACCTTCACCAGGTGGTCGACGACGCGCTGGTCCCAGTCGTCACCACCGAGGTGGTTGTCACCGTTGGTGGCCTTCACCTCGACGACCCCGTCGCCGATCTCCAGCAGGGAGACGTCGAAGGTGCCGCCGCCGAGGTCGAAGACCAGGATGGTCTGGTCGTCCTTGTCCAGGCCGTACGCCAGGGCGGCCGCGGTGGGCTCGTTGACGATGCGCAGGACGTTGAGGCCCGCGATCTCGCCGGCCTCCTTGGTGGCCTGGCGCTCCGAGTCGTTGAAGTACGCCGGGACGGTGATGACGGCGTCGGTGACGGTCTCGCCCAGGTACGCCTCGGCGTCGCGCTTCAGCTTCTGCAGCACGAAGGCCGAGATCTGCTGCGGCGTGAAGTCCTTGCCGTCGATGTTGATCTTCCACCCGGTGCCCATGTGGCGCTTGACCGAGCGGATGGTGCGGTCGACGTTGGTGACCGCCTGGCGCTTGGCCACCTCGCCGACCAGGACCTCGCCGTTCTTCGCGAAGGCGACGACGGACGGCGTGGTCCGAGCGCCCTCGGCGTTCGTGATGACGGTGGGCTCGCCACCCTCCAGAACGCTGACGACCGAGTTCGTCGTGCCGAGGTCGATGCCGACCGCGCGTGCCATCGTAGGTACCTCCACGGAAGAGTTGAGCTTTACAGGCTCAAGGATGCACGACCCGTCCGGGGCCGTCAACAGCTTTGAGTGCAGGCGGCTCAACTTTGCTGAGCCGAACGGTCGGGCGCCGGAGCCCGGAGGCGGGCGGAGGTCGGCCGCCGGCCGGTCGGCCCGCCGGATTCCGAATCGGGCTCGATCGGGTGCGGCGCGTGGGAGTCACGTGACTGCCGCCATAGCTTGGGAACCTTCTGGTGGCCTGTTGTTGACAGGTAATGTCCGGGCCGTCGGCCCGGAAAGTTACCGACCAGTACACTCACTTCAGAAAACCGTGGAACCACAGACCCTGCTGAACCGCAAGCCGCAGGAGACGGAGAGCCGATGCAGCTAGCAGCGATCGTCATCTCGCTGGTCACCTTCGTGATCGGCACCGCGCTCGCCCTTCGTGCGGCGTGGCACATCTTCCGGGTGGTGCTGACCGGCTCGCCGGACTCCACCCGCTTCGGGAAGCCCGCCCAGCGGGTGAGGACCGTGGCGGTCGAGTTCATCGGCCACACCCGGATGAACCGCTGGGGGATCGTCGGCATCGCCCACTGGTTCGTCGCCGTCGGCTTCTTCAGCCTGGTGCTGACCATCGTCAACGCGATGGGCCAGCTCTTCGACGCCGAGTGGGAACTGCCGGTCATCGGCCACTGGATGATCTGGCAGCTCTTCGTCGAGCTCGTCGGCACCCTGACCACCCTGGGCATCGTGACCCTGATGGTGATCCGGCTGATGAGCCTGCCGTCCAGGTCGGGCCGCAAGTCCCGGTTCGCCGGCTCGATCGCCTGGCAGGCCTTCTACGTCGAGTACACGATCCTCGGCATCGGCCTCTGCATCCTGATGCTCCGCGCGCTGGAGGGCGCCCTGGCGGGCGTCGACTCCTACGGCCCCGAGCACCTGGTCTCCTACCCGATCGTCTCCGCGCTCAGCGGGCTGTCGCACGGCACCCTGGAGAACCTGGTCTACCTGTTCGCGATGCTGAAGATCTGCATCTCGTTCGCCTGGGCCATCACCATCGGCCTCAACCCCTCGATGGGCGTGGCCTGGCACCGCTTCCTCGGCTTCTTCAACATCTACTTCAAGCGCGAGGAGGACGGCGGCACCGCGCTCGGCGCGCTCCGCCCGATGACCAGCAAGGGCCAGCCGATCGACTTCGAGGACCCGGCGGAGGACGCCGTCTTCGGCGTCTCCCAGGTCGAGCACTTCTCCTGGAAGGGCATCCTCGACTTCTCCACCTGCACCGAGTGCGGCCGCTGCCAGTCGCAGTGCCCCGCCTGGAACACCGGCAAGCCGCTCTCCCCCAAGCTGCTGATCATGAGCCTGCGCGAGCACGCCTACGGCAAGGCGCCGTACCTGCTGGCCGGCGGCGGCAAGGACATGGAGGGCACCGAGCAGGCCACCGCCGAACAGCTCAAGGACGTCCCGGCGGCCGCCCTGGCCGAGGCCGACCGCCCGCTGATCGGCACCGCCGAGGAGAACGGCGTCATCGACCCGGACGTGCTGTGGTCCTGCACCACCTGCGGCGCCTGCGTCGAGCAGTGCCCGGTGGACATCGAGCACGTCGACCACATCGTCGACATGCGCCGCTACCAGGTGATGATCGAGAGCAACTTCCCGACCGAGGCCGGGACGATGCTCAAGAACCTGGAGAACAAGGGCAACCCGTGGGGCATGGCCACCAAGGCCCGCCTCGACTGGGTCAAGGAGCTCAAGAAGGAGACCGGCATCGAGGTGCCGGTGATCGGCGAGGACATCGACCCCGCCGAGGTCGAGTACCTCTACTGGGTCGGCTGCGCCGGCGCCCTGGAGGACCGCGCCAAGAAGACCACCAAGGCCTTCGCCGAGCTGCTGCACACCGCGGGCGTGAAGTTCGCGATCCTCGGCAAGGAGGAGACCTGCACCGGTGACTCCCCGCGCCGCCTGGGCAACGAGTTCCTGTTCCAGATGCTCGGCGCGCAGAACGTGGAGACCCTGAACGCCGCGCTGGAGGACGCCCCGACCAAGCGGATCGTGGCCACCTGCCCGCACTGCTTCAACACCATCGCCAACGAGTACCCCCAGCTCGGCGGGCACTTCGAGGTGATCCACCACACCCAGCTGCTCCAGCACCTGATCGACGAGGGCAAGCTCGTCCCGGTCAACCCGGTCGAGGGCCTGATCACCTACCACGACCCCTGCTACCTGGGCCGCCACAACAAGGTCTACAGCCCGCCGCGCGAGATCATGGACAAGGTCCCCGGTCTGCGCCAGCAGGAGATGCACCGGCACAAGGAGCGCGGCTTCTGCTGCGGCGCCGGCGGTGCCCGGATGTGGATGGAGGAGCGCATCGGCAAGCGGATCAACACCGAGCGCGTGGACGAGGCGCTGTCCCTCAACCCGGACATCGTCTCCACCGCCTGCCCGTTCTGCCTGGTGATGCTCTCCGACTCGGTCAACGGCAAGAAGAACGAGGGCGCGGCCAAGGAGCACCTGAAGGTGGTCGACGTGGCCCAGCTGCTGCTCGACTCGGTGAAGGCGACCCCGCCCGCCGCGGCCGAGGACGAGCCGGCGACCGTCGGCGCGTAGCGACCGCTGTTCGACAGTTCTGCTACAACCGCCCGGCCCGGTGGACGCACCCAACGCGCCCGCCGGGCCGGGCCTTTCGGCGCCACGGCCGACGTCCGGGCGCACGCCGGGCGGACGGCGGGTGACGCCGGTCGCACGGCCGCCGGACTGGCATTCGGTCGGAAGGAAATACAGTAGGCGCCGGACCGGCTGCGAGGCCGGTCGGCCCGTTCCGAACGGGTCGAGAACACCGACGGAGGTACGGCCCACCGGGCCGGGCCGCAGAGACCACAAGGGGAACAGCGCAGACCATGACCGAGGCGATCATGCTCGTCGGTGGTAAGGGCACGCGACTGCGTCCGCTGACCACCCACACCCCCAAGCCGATGCTGCCCGTGGCGGGTGTCCCGTTCATCGCCCACCAGCTGGCCCGCGCGGCCGCTGCCGGGGTGACCCGCGTGGTGCTGGCCACCTCGTACCTGGCCGAGGTGTTCGAGGACCACTTCCAGGACGGCACCCCGTACGGCATCGAGCTGGTCTACCTCACCGAGCGCGAGCCGCTGGGCACCGGCGGAGCCATCCGCAACGCCGCTTCCGGCCTGACCTGCGGCCCCGACGAGCCGGTCCTGGTCTTCAACGGGGACATCCTGTCCGGGCTGGACATCGCCGCCCTGCGCGACGGCCACGTGGCCGCCGGGGCCGACGTCACCCTCCACCTCACCCGGGTCGAGGACCCGCGGGCCTTCGGCCTCGTCCCGACCGACGCCGACGGACGGGTGCTGGAGTTCCTGGAGAAGCCGGAGACGCCGGAGCAGATCGTCACCGACCAGATCAACGCCGGCTGCTACGTCTTCACCCGGTCCGTCATCGACCGCATCCCGGCCGGCCGGGAGGTGTCCGTCGAGCGCGAGACCTTCCCCGAGCTGCTCGCCACCGGTGCCCTGCTGCGCGGCGTCGTCGACACCTCGTACTGGCTGGACCTCGGCACCCCGGCCGCGTTCGTCCGCGGCTCGGCCGACCTGGTGCTCGGCAAGGTC
The DNA here is from genome assembly GCF_040298565.1 of Kitasatospora sp. NPDC001539. Taxonomy (NCBI): domain Bacteria; kingdom Bacillati; phylum Actinomycetota; class Actinomycetes; order Kitasatosporales; family Streptomycetaceae; genus Kitasatospora; species Kitasatospora sp. NPDC001539. The sequence goes on from NZ_JBEPAK010000104.1 coordinate 12,584, forward strand.
GACTCCCCGGCCGTCCCCGGCCCCACCGGCGACGCCCTGCTGCTGCCCGGCGCCACCGTCCACCCGCGCGCGGTGCTCAGCGGCGGCACCGTGGTCGCCGAGGACGCGGTGATCGAGGCCGGCGCGATCGTCGAGGGCAGCGTGATCCTGCCCGGCGCGGTGATCGGCCCGGACACCCTGGTCAAGGACTCGATCGTGGGCGCCTTCGCCACCGTCGGCGACCGCTCGGCGCTGGACGGCGCGGTGATCGGCGACGGCGCGATCGTGGAGTCCGACAACGAGCTGCCCAGCGGCGTCCGGATCGCCTGCGGCACCCTGCTGCCGGTCGGCGCGGTGCGCACCTCGGCCGGTCCGGGCGGCTGCCCGGCCGGCACCACCGCGGCCGCCGCGGTGCACGGGCCGTCGGTCACCGCCCAGCGGTAGCGCCGCCGGCAGGGGCCTCCGGCCCCGTTCGTCTCAGGCTCGCTGCAAACCGGCCCCGGCTCCGTCCGGGGCCGACGTGCGCTGGGCCGGACGGGTACCTTCGGAGCGTGGCTGGTAATCGATACGACAGGGGTCAGGGCGCCGACCGCCCGCACGGCGGGTGGTCGCCCGCTCCGCCGCCGGCGGGGGCGCCCGGGGGGTACGGGCAGCCGGACGGGCCGGAGTACTTCACGGCCCCGCACCCGACGGCGGCCGGCGGCCCGGCGCGGGCTGCCGCCGCTGCCGGCGCTGACGGCGCGCCGGGCGGCCCCGGCGGGGTGCCCGGTGGTGGCTACGACCCGTACGCGGCCGACCGGCCGGGCAGCACCCGGGCCTTCCCGGTCGGCGACCCGTACGGCGGACAGCCGCCGTACCCGGCGCAGCCCGGCCACGACCAGGGCTGGTACGGCCAGGGGCCGGACCACGGCGGCCACGACGGCGGCTACGGGGGCGGCCGCGACGGCGGCTACGACGGCCGTTACGAGGGCGGCTACGGGCAGGAACCGCCCTACGGCCCGGACTCGCACGCGTCGTACGGCCGGGAACCGCACGCGCCGTACGGCCAGGACAACGTCGCCGTCTACCGGGCGGGCGGCCAGTCCGCCCCGCACGTCGCCGGACCCCGCCCGCAGTGGCGCGAGCTGTTCACCGGCCTCCTCCGCAACCCGACCGCGATCTTCGACCGCACCCGCGACCACCAGGTCTGGCTGCCCGCGCTCACCGTCTCCCTGCTCTACGGCGTGCTCGCGGTGCTCGGCATCGGGCTGACCCGCGACGACATCGTCAACTCGACCTTCACCGTCGCGCTGACCGGCCTGCTGGCCGGCGCCGTCTGCTTCACCGTGGTCGGCGGGATCTTCGGCGCGGTCACCTACGCCCTGGCCCGCCAGCTCGGCGGCGACGGCCCGTGGAAGTCGACCGTCGGCCTGGCCGCGCTGATCGGCTGGCTCACCGACGCGCCCCGCCTGCTGCTCGACCTGGTGCTGCCCTCCGGCAGCGCGGTGGTCCAGGCCGTCGGCTGGGCCACCTGGATGTTCTGCGCGTACCTGCTGACCGCCATGGTCCGCCGGGTGCACGACCTGCCCTGGGGCAAGGCGGCCGCCGCCGCGGCGGTGCAACTGGTCGCGCTGCTGGTGCTGATCAAGCTGCCGACGCTGGGCTGAACGGCGGCAGGCAGAATGGTGGGCGGGCCGGGCCGCAAGGCCCACGGCCCGCCCGCCCTCGTTCCGCCCCAGCCAGGAGCCAGCCATGCCCCTCCCCACCACCCACGTCAGCTTCCCGGCCGGGGCGGTGACCGGAGAGTCACCGGTGCTCGCGGTGCACCAGCTGGAGGACGGCCGGTACGCGGTGGTGACCGAGTCGACCCCGTTCCACCCGCTCGACCACACCTGGCCCGACCAGCCGGCCGACCACGGCACCCTGACCGTCGACGGCACCGAGCTGGCCGTCGTGGACTGCCTCACCGGCGCGGTCGGCCCGGACGGCGGCGCGCCGCTGGTCGGTGCCGACATCCCCGTCAAGCGCGGCGACGAGGAGTGGTCCTGGCTGGTCCTGCACGTCCTGGACACCGACCCGGGCGACCTCACCGGCCGTACCGCCGTCCTCGCCGTCGACGCCGAGCGCCGCGCCGCCCTCAGCGCCTCGCACAGCGGCTGCCACCTGCTCGCCCTCGCCCTGAACGCCGCGCTCGCCCCGCGCTGGCGCAAGGATCCGGGCCGCTCGGACGCCTTCGGCAACCCCGACTTCGACAGCCTGGCGATGGCGAGCTCGGTGATGGACACCCACGCCAGCACCGACACCTACCGGCTCGGCAAGTCCCTGAAGAAGAAGGGCTTCACGGTGGACGCCACCGAGGAGTTCCCGGCCCTCGCCGACGCCCTGCCCGCCCTCACCGAGGCCGTCAACGCCCGGCTCGCCGCGTGGGTCGCCGCGGACGCCCCGGTCCGGATCGAGGTGCCCGGTCCCGAGCTCACCGCCCGCCGCCAGTGGCACTGCGAACTGCCGGAGGGCCCCGCCGAGATCTTCTGCGGCGGTACCCACCTGCACCACCTCGGCGAGCTCGCCGAGCTCCGCACCGAGCTGCGGCTCTCCGAGGACGGCACCGAGCTGGTCGCCGTCACCAGCCCCAAGCGGGCCTGACGAACGCCGCGGGCGGCCGCCCCCGTCGTGGGGACGGCCGCCCGCCGTGCGTGCACTCCGCCGGGATCAGACCTCGGTGCGGTGGAAGTTCAGGTACGAGCGGGACGGCGTCGGACCGCGCTGGCCCTGGTAGCGCGAGCCGTAGCGCGCCGAGCCGTACGGGTGCTCGGACGGCGAGGACAGCCGGAACAGGCACAGCTGCCCGATCTTCATCCCCGGGTAGAGCTTGATCGGCAGCGTCGCGACGTTCGACAGCTCCAGGGTCACGTGACCGCTGAACCCGGGGTCGATGAAGCCGGCCGTGGAGTGGGTGAGCAGGCCCAGCCGGCCCAGGCTCGACTTGCCCTCCAGCCGGGAGGCCACGTCCTCGGGCAGCGTGATGACCTCGTACGTCGAGGCCAGCACGAACTCGCCCGGGTGCAGGATGAACGCCTCGTTGCCCTCCGGCTCGACCAGCCGGGTCAGGTCCGGCTGCTCCTCGGAGGGGTCGATGTGCGGGTACTTGTGGTTCTCGAACACGCGGAAGAAGCGGTCGAGGCGCACGTCGATGCTCGACGGCTGGATCATCGCCGGGTCGTAGGGGTCGATGACGACCCGGCCCAGGTCGATTTCGGTCCGGATGTCCTTGTCAGAGAGCAGCACGGTTCGAGGTTACGTGCACGACGGGGCCCCGGACGAATCCGCCCGGGGCCCCTCGTGTCCGTCCGACGGCCGTCAGGCCAGGAACTCCGCGGCCTCCATCCGCATCGCCCGCGCCAGTTGCGTCGTCGAGAGCTCCTGCACGTCGGCCAGCACCGAGCTCCGGAGCCGCCCGCACTGCGGACAGCGGATCAACCGCCCGGGCCCGAGCCGCCCGGGGCCGAGGTTCTGCATCGGGAACGTGGTGGTGCTGAACAGGTGCCCCTCGGCACAACGAACGACGGCGCGCTGCTCCATCGGTCCCCTTCCCATCCCTAACCCAGTACTCACCCGTACTCATCGCGCCCCGGCGGCCAGGCCCCGGGACAGCGTCACATTAGGGGATGTTCCGGACATTCCTCACCATGGCTCGCCGCCCCGAACCCGCACCCACCGGAGCACCACACGCGGCCCAAACAGTACGCCCCCCGCCCACCCCCACCCGGCTCCGCCACGTCCTCGGACCAGCCGTGCAACCACAGTCACGGATGGGGTACAGTGGCACCGGATCGAGCGGTCTCTGACCTCTCATCAGGCGGGCGTAGTTTAATGGTAGAACATGAGCTTCCCAAGCTTAGAGCGCGAGTTCGATTCTCGTCGCCCGCTCCAGCAGTAAAGGCCCAGCTCAGGGGCATGATCCCCGAGCCGGGCCTTTTGCGTTTCTGGGCTCCCGTGCCCCCTGCGTGTCTCTACGGTCGGTCGGGCGGTGTCGTGCCCCGACCGAGAGCATCGTTGATCGCGGTGTCCATGCCGTCCGCGATCTTCTTGTCCCGCTCGCTGGTCGCGTGCTGGTAGATCAGCGCGGCCCGGACGGAGGCGTGCCCCATGCGGGCCATCAGCTCCTTGAGGCTGGCCCCGGTGGCGGCGGCCAGGTTGTTGCCGGTGTGCCGCAGATCGTAGAAGCGGAAGCCCGGCATGCCCGCCTTCGCGCGAGCCTTCCGCCAGATTCGCCCGAAGGTGGTCCGGCGGAACGGGGCGCCCTTCTCGCCGACGAACAGCAGACCCTCATCCCCCTTCTCGGCGAACAGCTCCAGGTGCAGCCGGACATCCGGCAGGACGGCGGCCGGGATGGTCACGACCCGCTTGCCCGCTTCGGACTTCGTGTCGCCGAGAGCCCGCCGGCCGGTGTTGAGCTCGGGGGCGGCGAGCCGGACGCGAACCGTACCGGCCAGGAGGTCGATGTCCTTGCGCCGCAGCTCGGCCAGCTCCTCCGGGCGGAGCGTCGTGAAGGCGGCGAGCAGGACCATGGCACGCCAGCGCAGCCCCACGTACTCGGCCAGCTCGTAGACCTTCTCGATGCTGGCGACTCCGCGCTCCTCGGCCGACTCCTTGCCCGCGCCCTTGATCCGGCACGGGTTCCGGCGGATCAGCTCGTCATCGGTCGCGGTGGCCATGATGGACTTGAGCAGGCGGTACGCCTTCGCGGCCGTGGTGTGCTTGCCAGTGGCCCGGAGTTCGGCCCGCCAGGCGCGGACGAGCGGAGGCGTGATCTCGTCCAGGTCGAGGGCGCCGAAGGTCGGTTCGAGGTGCAGCCGCAGCAGTCGGCGGTACAGCTCCAGGGTGGTCGGCATCAGGCCGCGCTCGGTGATCCATGCATCGGCGTACTTGCCGAAGTTGACCGCCCCGGCGTCGGGGTCGCGCCAGTCCTTCTTGCGGATGCTGGTCTGCATCTCGGCCAGCCAGTCGTCCGCGTCGGTCTTGGTCTCGAAGGTCTCGGGCGCCGGCCGAAGGACGCCGGTCGGGTCGAGGTACCGGGCCTGAAAGCGACCGGACGGGAGCTTGCGGATGCGGCCGAACTGCCGCCGCTTGCTTGCCACTTAGGCCACCGCCCGCAGTCGACGGGACCGGGGCTGAACGGTGTTGGCGGCCACGTACTCGGCTAGGGCCGCTTCCGTGATGCGCACGTGGCGGCCGACCTTGACGAAGGCGATCCGGCGTTCAGCGACCAGGCGCCGAGGGAATCGCTCCCCGCTGGTCTCCCAGGTGCCGAGGCGTTCGGCAACCTCCTTGACGGTCAGCAGACGGCCCATGCTGCGTCCTCCCCCTCTCGCGCGAGTTGTGCGCGCATCTCCTGTCGGTCGGTGGTGTGTCGTTCGTGCAGGTCCCGGGCGATCGAGGCGACGAGCATCGACTCACCGGGGGAGTTCCCGGCGCCGGCGAAGGCCCAGTGGGCGACGACCAGTGTCTCGGCTTCGGGAAGGTCGTCCAGGTCGGGCAACCCTTGGGCGAGGAGCCGTTCCCGGAGTTCGGTGCGGGCCTGGTCGGCGCGGTAGTCGGCGCGGACCTGGCGGAGGGCGCCGAGGGTGGTCGAGTAGGTGGGGGACTTGCTGGAGAAGTGGCCGCGGAAGCCGAGCATGTGGGACCAGTGGGCGAGCAGGCGGCCGGGGTAGTGCCGGTCGAGGTCCCAGCAGGCTTCGATCAGGCGGCGGGTGTGGGCGGGTAGGTCGTGGCGGTCGAGTTCGTGGCGCTCCAGGATGCGGCGGTCCACGGTCTCGGTGGTCTCGGCGGACTTGGTGGCGTACTTGGCCACGTACGAGGCGACCGCTTGCTCCGTGATCTCCCCACCGGCGAAGGCGCCGATCGGGCGCACATCGACCTGCGTACCCCACTCCAGGACGCGGGCAGGCTGGTCACCCCCGGCAGCAACAGGGACTCCGGCGCGGCGGGCGGCAGCCCGGATGGCGGCGTCCAGGAGCGCGACGGTTGCCCACGCGGGCGGGGGTGTGCCGGGGCCCTTGGGACCGTCGATGCGGATCACGGCGTGGAAGTGCACGGCGCCCCGGCGCTGGTACTCGGCGACCTTGCCGAACGAGATCTTCGCCTGCTCCTTGAACTCGTGCTGGTACAGCCCGGCCATCTTCGCCATGACCCGGAACAGGTAGATGGTGAAGCGGCGCCACAGGTCGGGGGCGTGGTTGTTCCACAGCACCGCGTGCCCGTAGTCGTACCTCTCCGGGTCCAGCGGGGTGCCCAGCAGGGGCGAGCCCTTCGGATGCTCGAAGCCGCACCGGCAGGTGCCCTTGTCGGGCCGGTTGTGGACCGGGCCGAACGAGGGGGCCGTGAGCGTCACGAAGACCCGGGGGTGCGAGCGGACCGAGGTGGGCACGCCCTTGGCGGTGTCTCCGGCGAGTCCGGCTCGGATCAGGTGGAAGGTGTCCGCCGAGTACGTCCGAGCGCAGGACGGGCAGCGGGAGGAGCGCCGGTTGCCGCAGGCGACCTTGAGACGTCCACCAGGTTCGTGGTCGGTGGAGTAGCGGTGCCAGACGGCGCCGGTCGGGGCGTGGGTGAGGGTGCGGAAGCCCTTGAGGTGGATCGGGTTCGAGCAGCCACCGGTACGGCGTAACTGGTCGTGGAGGCGGGGGAGGTCTCCCCGGGAGGCGAGCCGGGTCAGGTCCGCGAGGGCCAGCCGGTTCGCCCCACCGGGGAGAGTCGGGGCGTGGGTCACGCCGCCACCGCCAGGAGGGGCCGGGCGTTCGCGCCGTGCTCCGGGCAGGGGCGGAAGAACGGGTCGCCGTCGGTGAAGTCGTTCAGCGGGACCGGGACCCAGCCGGTGTGGCCGTCGTTCTCGTCCCACACATCCACGTGGCACGGGCAGGCGCCGTACTGGCCGTAGAGGTGGGTGCTGATGCAGTCGCACGGCACCAGGGCGCCGGCGGTACCGGACAGGGCGCCGTCCAGATCCACGACCCGCAGCGACCCGGAGCATGCCGGGCACGCGTCGTCGGCGACAGGCACGGGGACGACGTGGGCCGGGCAGGACACGAAGTCGCCCAGCGCGGCCCGGTACTTCGGCGGGACCGGGATGCGACCGGTTCCGGCGCACAGGCAGTTGGCGAGAACGAGACCGACGATGGTCGCAGCGGGCATGATGGAAGCTCCCTTGAAAGAGGGGCGAAGGGGACGACGCGCGGCTTGGCGGTTGAGCGTCGTCCCCGCTGCATGTGCTGGCGGCGGCGTGTTCAGCGGCCACACAAGGTGGACCGCCTGGGACTTATAGGTCAGCTACATGGGCCGACCTTGTGCACTCATGTACATGAGTGACTGATAGAAGAGTGCCCGAGTCCTGTACATGAGTCAACCCGCCGCGAGAAAGAATCTCGGGACGGGTTGCGAGAGTTGATTGAGAGTCAGTCGCGCGCGGCGAACCGGTAGTCCAGTACGAACTGATCAGCGGCCATCACCGTGTCGCAAACCTCGACGACCCGGCCGCCGTCGGTCATGGCATCGCGAACAAGATGGATCACGGGAGCCCCCGGACTGAGCGCCAGGGCCGACGTCTCCGGCTTGGTCGCCAGGCGAGCGCGAACGGTCTCCGTGAACTCCGCGAGCGTGTGGCCGTGCTCCTCCAGGCGGGCGTAGATGCCTCCACCGCCGGGGTTCTCGGCGAACATCTCCGGGATGTCCTTAACCACGTCCCAGGGCAGGTACGAGGTGGCTTCCTCGGTAGGTACACCATCCCGGAAGTACCGACGCTTGCGAGCGAGTACCTTCGCGCCAGCGGGGACACCCAGCCGCTCGGCGATCTCGGCAGGGGCATCGGCGGGGCCGACGAAGAGCACTGTCACTGAAGGGGTTCCACCGGACTGCTCCGCCTCGGCAAGGTAGGCCGCCTTACCGGCCTTCCGATGGGCCCGGCGGAACCGATCTGAGGACTTTCGTTGCACTGGCGGGCGGGATCGAACGAAGGAGCCCCGTCCGTGGTGCGTCTCGATGAGCTGAGCTGTCCGAAGCTCCGCAATGGCCTTTCGCACGGTGCCGGAGGCCACGCCGTAGCGCTCCATCAGGTCGGCTTCACTGGGCACCGAGGCCCCGGGAGCGAGAGTCCCGGACTTGATCTGGGCAGCCAGGTCATCCGCGATCTGGAGGTACTTGGCCTTGGCCGTCGAGGCCACCTCGTTGCTCGCCACAGTCCTACTCATCTCCTATGCTCCTGTACATGAGTAGCAGCCCCGCACCGAAAGCGTCAACGCCCCTCCACTCCGTGTCTGTAGCGGGGGCCGTGGTGCGTGAGGACGGGCGAGTCCTGGTTATCCAGCGAGCCGACAACGGCACCTGGGAACCCCCGGGCGGTGTACTCGAACTTGGCGAGACCGTGGAGGACGGCGTCCGGCGCGAGGTCTTCGAAGAGACCGGGCTGCTCGTTCGGCCGGAGCGACTGACCGGCGTCTACAAGAACATGAACCGGGGCATCGTGGCCTTGGTGTTCCGTTGCCGGGTCGAAGGCGGCCAGGAGCGGACCACGGACGAGGCGACGGCGGTCCGCTGGTTCACGCCTCAGGAGGTCCGGGAGAGCATGGGCGAGGTCTTCGCTGTGCGCATCCTCGATGCGCTGAGCGGCCCCGAGGGCGATGCCCCGCACATCCGGGCCCATGACGGCCGGAACTTGATCGGGTAGGGCCGAGGAGACGCTGCACGCGTCAAGCGCCCCAGGCGGGCGGTGTGGGGATGGGGATAGGTAGCAGGGGAGTTGGGGGGAGGGGGTGGGGTGGGAGGGTGACTGTTACGAGTTTCGCTACTGGTTCAAGGGCGCGCACAGCGCGCCAGCGCGCGGCCCTGCCGCTCGCCGTCGCTCCTGTCTGCGCCCCGCTTCGGCGGCGGCCGGCCGCGCACGCGAGCGTGCGGCCGGGGATGCCGAGATGTGGAGCCCGCCGGGTGGACAGCGCGGGTCAAGGCGAGGCTCCGCCGGGCCCTCCTCGGAGGGGACCGGGGGCAGGCGCACGGGTCCAGCTTCGTCGTGGTGGTCGTGGGCGGGTCGCGGGAGGCCCCCTCATCGACCGGACACCCAAGGGCGTACCCGGAACCTCCAGGGGCCGCCAAGGCCAAGCGCAAGCGTCACGGCCGTGAGCCTTGGCGGCCCCTGGAGAACCCGGGTGCGGCGAAGCTGCCCGATCGAGGAGGGGACCACCCGCTCAGGCACGGGTGTGCCGGCGGCGCCAAGCGTGGCCCCAGCCAGACGGGGCACCGGCAACGCTCTATCAGCCGCCTGCAAGCGGAGCGCCATTGTGGCGGAAGTCGCGTACCGTGCCTGCATGGAGAGCACATGGACCACGCGCGATCTCCCCGTGCTTGAGGCGATCGTCCAGAAGCGTGATGCTGCGTTCGGGCTCGAAGTGATCGACCTTCGGAGGCTGGCTGAGGACACCGGCTTCGACCTGGAGGATGTTGCCAGGGCAGCCGTTGCGCTTGAGGACGGCGGACTCATCGAGCTTCAGCGACTCATGACGGGCGGAGACCCAGGCCCGTGGCTTATCAGGGACGTGTCTGGCAGGGCTCGCCAGCTTGTTGGGCAGTGGCCGACCGCCGAGCAGTTCGCAGACGCTCTCGTCGGCCGGCTTGAACAAGCAGCCGAGGAGGAGAGTGACCCAGGCCGCCGCTCGCGTCTCCAAGAGGCGGCAAGGGCAGTCGGTGGCGCAGCACGGACAGTCGTCGTGGACGTAGCCGCCGCAGTCATCAGCAAGCAGTTGGGCGGGTGAGGGAGCGTGCCCCAGGCGTGCCCCAAGCGGCAGACAAGAGCGGTAAACCACGGTCAGATCCGGGCTGGAACCGAGATCCCCGAGCAGCCCATAATCCCAGGTCGCGAGCCGTGCCAGACCTGCAAGTTAACGAGATTCCCAAGCTTAGAGCGCGAGTTCGATTCTCGTCGCCCGCTCCACGGTAAAGCCCCAGGTCAGCGACCTGGGGCTTTCGCATTGTCTGGATCAGGATTAGCCATTCGCCGGTCCGTGCCCACGGCGGGCGGCCGCACCTTTGCGCCCCTGGGGCCAAGGATTCACTCAGGGTGCGCGGTCGTTTTTCGCCGCCCGTATTCCCTCGGCTCCGGGCACGCCTTTCACCTCGATTCGGTCGGGCGAGTCCGAGCCGCAGAGGAGCTGCACCGTGGAGGTGGGCGCGGGGGTGGGCGGAACTGTCCGTGGCCGGGTGCCGTCCAAGCAGTGACGGGATGCCTGCCCGGGGTGAATGCCGGGGGGAGTGCGGAGGGCCCAGTGCAGTCAGGTGGTGCCGAGGTGAACCTCGGGTGCGCGGGTGATTGTGGTGCGGGCTCTGCGGTCGCGCCGCAGTGGTGGCCGGTGCTCGCGCCGGGGGTGACGGCCGGTCAGCTGGACGCCGCGCGGAGGTGTGAGGCGCTGTTGGGGGACACCGTTGACGCCGTGCGGCCGGCGCTGCTCTGGCGGGTCGCGGGGCCCCGGGTGGGGGCGCGGTTGCCGCTGCCGGGGCGGGAGTCGGAGGCGCACTGGTACGTCGCCCGCGGCCGGGATCTGCTCACCGTCGTGTCGCCGTTCCGGTGGGTGGAGCTGGCGGGGGCGGTGGAGCGGCACTGGCGGCGCCAGGGGTGGACGATCACCTCGGTGAACGCCGGGCGGGACCGGCCGGGGGTGGCTGCCGTCACTCGGGACGGGTACCAACTGGCTTTGTTTTTCGGCGAGTTCGGCGAGGTGGCGGTGACCGCGGCTTCCCCCGGGGTGGCCGGCCCGGTCCGGCGGGCGGCCGGCGACGCGGCGCCGCTGCCGGAGGTGCACTGTCCGTACTGGAGCTCGCCGGTGTGAGGTGGGCGGGGGAGGCGTGGAGCGGGTAAGGACGACCGGGGCAACGTCCACGTCGAGACCAAGGGCTACAAACAGGACGGCACGC
>NZ_JBEPAK010000105.1:0-23401 GCF_040298565.1 Kitasatospora sp. NPDC001539
CCACTTGGCCGACTTGTAGAAGTACATCGGTGCCACGTAGAGGCGCACCGGGCCGCCGTGGGCGTGCGGGATCGGGGCGTCCTGCAGCTTGAGCGCGACCAGCACGTCGTCGCGCCGGGCCTGCTCCAGGGTGAGGCTCTCGGTGTACTCGCCGTCGAAGCAGCTGAACCGCACGGCCCGGGCGCCCGCCCGGACCCCGGCGGCGTCCAGCAGGTGGGCCAGCGGCACGCCCTCGAACGGGGTGGCCGGCACCCGCCAGCCCGTCACGCACTGCACGTCCCGCACGATCCGGTGCTGCGGCATCGCCTGGAGGTCGGCCAGGCGGTAGGTGCCGGGGCGTTCCACCAGCCCGTCCACCGTCAGGGTGTAGGTGTCCGGGCCCCGGGTCGGCACCGAGGCCACCACGGAGTAGTACCGGAAGCCGCTTCCGCCGGGCAGCAGGCCGGTGAGACCGGTCGGGTCCTTGCCGGCCACCGCCTCCTGCGCCCGCTGGAGGGAGGGGCCGAGCGCGACGCCGGCCGCGCCGAGTCCGAGCAGGCCCAGCACCACCCTGCGGCCGACCGGCGTGCCGCGGCCCTCTTCGATCTGTTCGCTCACGCCGCCGATTGGACCAGTCGGGAGCCGGAACGGCCAGGGGCTGCACCGGCCCGTCAGACTTCCGTCACCTTTCGCCGCCCACCGCCAGGGCCGGCCCGGCCGCCCGGCGCCGCCGCAGCAGGGGGACGGCGAGGACGACGCACAGGGCCGTGCCGTAGGCGAGCTGCTGGGCCGTCTGCCCTCCCGTCAGGTAGAGCGCCTGCGCGGCGGCCGGGACGGCCAGCCACTCCCAGCGGCCGTCGAGCGCGACCAGGGCGACCACCAGGAGCCCGTACCACGGGTACGAGGGGGCGACGAGCAGCAGCGCCGTGCCCGTCACCACCAGCGCCCCGGCCCACGGCCGGTGCCGGTCGCCCCGGTGCAGGACCCGGAGCACCACCGCCCCGAGGACCAGCGCCGTCGCCCACGGGAGCAGGCGGTCGGGCAGCACCAGCCGCAGCAGTCCGAACCGGTCGATGTGCCCCTGCTCGTAGCCCTCCTCCCGCAGGTAGCCCGGCAGGTAGCCCAGGACGGAACTGCCCGAGGCGATCACGTACGGGAGGTAGGACAGCGCGAAGGCGCCGAGCGCGGAGGCGGCGAGCAGGACGTCCCGACGGGTGGGACGCCAGGCGGGCCGGCCCGAGGGGGCGGACAGGCCGGACAGGCCGGACAGCGCCCCCGGGAGGGCGAGGGCCGGCAGCAGCTTGGCCGCGACCGCGCCGCCCAGCAGCAGCCCTCCGCGCACGGCCCGCCCCCGTGCCGCGCAGCCGAGCCCGGCGACCGTGAGCAGGACGCCGAGGGTGTCCACGTGCGCGTCGTTGACCGCCCACGCCGTCACCCCGGGGAACCACCCCCACAGCGCGGCCCGCCACTTCTCCCGCCGCACCGTCCGCAGCAGCAGCCCGGTGGTCGCCACCGCCAGCACCGCCCCGCCGGCCTGCACCCCGCGGACCCCGCCGCCGAACGGGTGCACCGCGAGGAACCACGCCTGCGCGACCGGCGGGTAGACGGTGTGCACGGCCGGCCGGTTGATCCGGGTGCAGTCGCCGGCCGCGGTGCGCCGCTCGTCCCAGCCCGTGCATCCGTCGCCCTGCGGGAAGAGCCCGGGATCGCGCAGCCGCGCCAGCGCCGGATCGTCCGGGGTGTGGGCGTAGGGCGAGATCCCGGCCGCCTGGACCCGGCCGTCCCAGATGTAGCGGTAGGCGTCGTCGCTGGTGCGCGGCGGCGCCAGCAGCCCGACCGCGGCCACCGCGACGCCGCCGGCCAGGACCAGCGGCACGACCCGGCCGCCGGGCACCCTGCGCAGCAGCAGCACCGCGACGGCGAAGAGCGCGACGTCGAGCAGGTACCAGCCGGGGAGCGGGAGGGCGCCGGCCCGCAGGACGGTCAGCGCGAGGGCGGCGACCAGGGCGGCGAGGGCGAGGAGGCAGGCCGGGACGGTACGGGAGATCACGGGGCCCACCCTCCCACCGGCAGGCGCTCCCACCGCCGGTGGCGGGGCCGCCGTTCGGAATCCGTAAGCACGCCGCTGCACCGCCGGACGGGGCCGGGGCGCTTCGATGGACGGGTGGAAACCGAACCCGCCGACTCCGGCCGTCCTGCCGCCCGCCGCCGCTACGACCCACGGCTCCCCGCTCCGCCGGCCTTCCTGCGGCGCGGGCCCTGGCGCGAGGGGGCGTTCACCTCACCGCTGCACGAGCCCCGGACGGTGGTCGTGGTCGGCCGGTGGCTGGGCGGGGCCCTCCTGGTCTGCTTCCTGACCGGTCTGACCAGCCATCTGCTCCAGGATCCGCCCGGGTGGCTGGCGCCTCACCTGCCCGCGCGGCCGGTGAACGGCTACCGGGTCACCCAGGGGCTGCACGTGATCAGCGGGCTGGCCGCGATCCCGCTGGTCGGCGCGAAGCTGTGGGCGGTCTACCCCCGGCTGTTCGAGTGGCCGCCGGCGCGCAGCGTGCTGCACGCCCTGGAGCGGCTCGGCATCGCGCTCCTCGTGGCGGCCGTCCTGATGGAGCTGTTCACCGGCCTGCTGAACACCCTGCAGTGGTACCCGTGGCCGTTCCCCTTCCGGCAGACCCACTACTGGCTGGGCTGGACGGCGGTCGGCGGGCTGCTGGTCCACCTGTCCGTCAAGGCGCCGCTGATCGCCGGGCACTGGTGGCGCCGCGCCGCTCCGGCCCTGGCGCAGCGCCGTGCGTTCCTCACCGCGACCACCGCCGCGGTCGGCGCCGTCACCCTCGTCACGGCGGGGCAGAGCGTGCCCTGGCTGCGCCCGCTGGACCTGCTGGCCCCGCGCCGCCCCGACATCGGCCCCCAGGGCCTGCCGGTGAACCGCACGGCGGCCCAGGCCGGGACGGTCACGGTGCCGGCGGACTGGCGGCTGTCGGTGGACGGGCCGGTACCGTACCGGCTCACCCTCGCCCAGCTCGGCGAACTCCCCCAGGTCTCTGCGGAGTTGCCGATCTCCTGCGTGGAGGGCTGGAGCGCCACGGCCCGGTGGACGGGCGTCCGGATGGCCGAGTTGGTGCGCCGGGCCGGAGCACCGCCCGGCTCGGCGGTGCGGGTGACCTCGCTGGAGGCCGAAGGACCGTACCGGGTCATGGAGATGCCCGCGACGTACGTGGACGATCCGCTCACCCTGCTCGCACTGCGGGTCGACGGCGGCGTCCTGGACGCGGACCACGGCTTCCCGGCACGCGTGATCGCGCCGAACCGCCCCGGCGTGCTGCAGACCAAGTGGGTCGCCCGCATCGAGGTGATCGCATGACCGCCGGTGTCCGCGCGCTGCTGCTGGCCGCCGGCCTCGCCGTGATCGGCTACGGCCTGTCCGGGCTGCTCGGCGACCCGTACATCACCGACCCGCTGGGCGTCCTGGTCTGGGCGGTCGGCGCCCTGGTGGTCAACGACGGACTGTGGGTGCCGCTGGTGTGCCTGGCGGGCGCGTCCCTGGCGCGCGGGCCGGTGCTGCGCGGCTGGCTGGTCGTCGCGGCGGCCGTCACCGCCGTCGGCCTGCCCGCCGTGCTGCGCGCCGACGACGACCACGGCAACCCGACGGTGCTGCCCCTGCCGTACCTGCGCAACTGGCTGCTGGTGCTGGCCGCCACCGCCGGCCTCGCGCTGCTGGTCGGGTTCGTCCGGCGGTGGCGGCACCGGGACCGGACCGTCCGCCACCGGGCACGGCGGGCGCCCGGGGCGGACCGGCCGTGAGAGCCGGGGCCGGTTGCACGCCTGTCATCCGGTTGTCATCCGCCGCCGCTACGCTCCCCGGCGACTCGGGAGGTCCGGCGACTCCGGGTCCGGAGGTCCGAAGGGCGCGTCGAACGGGGGCTGGGCAGTGGCGGAGCGGACACCACCGGCGGGAGTCGCCGAAGCGGCGGCACGGCACGGTCTCGGGGCCCACCGGGCGACCCACCTCGGCGCCCAGCCCCCGGACAACTCGGGCTGCTGCCTCGGCGTGGTGGCCGTCTCGGCCGTGATCGCGGTGGTGCTGTTCGCCGTGGGCAGCGCGGGCGTGGCGCTGGTGCCGCTCGCGCTGCTGCTGCTCGCGCTGCTGAGCCTGGCGATCGACAGGTCGACGGGCAGGAGGAACACCGGGCTGCGGATGGACCGGTTCGAGCACGGCCTCACCGTCACCCGCGCGGACGGCCCGGTCCGGGTCGTGCGCTACGCCGACACCGAGCTGCGGCAGGTGATCATCCGGCACACCGGCGTCGGCGGGTACACCGACTACCACTACACCCTGGTCGACGTCGACGGCGCGGAGCTCGAACTCCGGGCCCGCTCCGACGGTGTCGCCGCCAGGGGCCGGTTCACCGAGCCGAAGGTCTGGGGCCCGGAGCTCCAACAGGACGTCACCGCAGCGCAGTTCCCGAAGGCCCTGGCGGCGGTGCGGTCCGGCCGGCGGGTCGCCTTCGGGTCGGTGTGGGTCACCGCCGACGCGGTCGGGATCCGGGACAGGAGCGTCCCGTGGTCGCAGGTCGGCGAGGTCAGGGTCGCCAACGGGCAGGTCCGGCTGACGGGCGGCGGGTCGGGCCGGGCGCTCCTGGCCTTCGGGGCGTCGCTGCCGAACCTCTACGTCTTCCTGGACCTCGCCGACGAGTTGCGTCCCCGGCGGGGATGACCACCGCACGGGCGGTCGGACGCCGAGGGCGTGCGGTCACCCGGGTCCGCGGCCGCCACGACGGGGCAGGATCCGGTCACGCCGGGTGACGTATCTCGGGAGCGCGAACCGGTCATCGGGTCCGCGAGACGGCCGATGCCGACCGGTGGACCCGCCCCGGGGACACAGCCGTGGACACCTTCCCGCCACCGTGCCGTTCGGCCCCGGCCGCCACTCGATTCCCTCCCGCCGGAAACTCCGGGCCCTTTCCATCCCGGTGATTCGCCGTCGGAACAGTGGATGCGGCAAAGTGGCGACATGAGCGCGGACACCCGGAGTCACCACACGCCCGGACCGACCCGCCGTCGGCCGGTCCAGCAGCGCAGCCAGGAGCGGTACGGCCGCATCCTCGACGCCTGCGCCGGGCTGCTGGACGAGGTCGGGGCGACGGCGCTCACCACCAAGGAGGTCGCCCAGCGCGCGCAGGTGCCGATCGGCACGCTGTACCAGTTCTTCGCGGGCAAGGAGGACCTGCTCGCCGCGCTCGCCACCCGCAACCTGGACCAGTACCTCCAGCGTCTGGGCGCCCGGCTGGCCGACTCGGCCCCGGTCGGGCCGGGCGGCTTCACCGATCTCGCGGTGGAGGAGTTCGTCACGATGAAGCGCACCGTGCCGGGCTTCGGCCAGGTCGACTTCGGGCTGGCGGGCCCGGTGGTGCCCTCCGGTGTCCGGAACGGGACCCACCTGCTGGACGCGGGCGTCGACAACAACACCGCCGTGGCCCTGCGCCTCCAGGCCCTCGGCGGCGAACTGTTCGCCACGGACGACCCGTCGGCCACCACGCTCACCCTGCGGGTGGCCCTGGAGGCGGCCGACGCCGTACTCAAGCTCGCCTTCCGGGGGGATCCCGACGGCGATCCCGCGCTGATCGCCGAGTGCAAGCGGCTGGTGCGCGGCTACCTCGCGCAACAGCCCTCCACTCTGTGACGCCCGGCGGACCGGGCCCGGGCGCCCCGCCCGCCCCGCGCCGTTGCGAGCCCGCCGTGCCCGCAGGAGAGTGGATAGCGGAACAGCCGCGGAGGCGGCCACCGCGACCGGAGGAGCACGACCATGCACGCAGTTGTAGGCGACCAGCTCCACATCCACAGCAGGTCGGTGGGCATGGTGGACCAGAAGGGCGAGATCATCGAGGTGCGCGGCGCGAACGGCGAGCCCCCGTACGTGGTCCGCTTCGGCGACGGCCACGAGAGCCTGATCTTCCCCGGCCCCGACTGCAACGTCGAACCGCGCTCGGCGGAACACTGACCGACCTCCCCGCCGCGCCCTGAGGAGCGGTGTCCGCCTCTTCGCCCCCGCTGCCCGGGGCGCTCGCCGGGCTCGCGCCACTGCTGGACCACTACGGGTACCTCGCGGTGGCGCTGCTCGTGCTGCTGGACAACTGCGGCGTCCCGGTGCCGGGGCAGACCATCCTCGTGCTCGCGTCGGTGTACGCCGGCACCGGGCACCTGAACTTCGCCGTCGTGCTGCTGATCGCGGTCGTCGCCGCCACGCTCGGCAACAGCCTCGGCTACCTGATCGGCCACACCGGTGGGCGCGCCTTCGTCCACCGCTGGGGCCGCTACGTGCTGCTCACCCCGGAGCGGATGGAACGCGCGGACGGCTTCTTCGCCCGGCACGGCGGGAAGGTCGTGGTGGTCGCCCGCTTCGTCGACGGGCTGCGCCAGTACAACGGCATCATCGCCGGGACGACCGAGATGCCCTGGCGCCGCTTCGCCGTGTTCAACCTGATCGGCGCGGTGCTGTGGACGGCGGTGTGGGGCACCTTCGGGTACCTCGCCGGGGCCAACATCGGTGCGGTGTACCGGACGGCGATCCGCTACCAGGTCTGGTTCGCGATCGGCCTCGGGGTGCTGGTCGCGGCGTTCCTGCTCCGGCAGGTGCTGCGGTACCGGCGCCGACGCCGCGAGGACGCCGACGCCGACGCCGACACGACCCCGGAGACCGAGTCCGGCAACGGCGCCGACTCGGGTTCCGACGCGGCCTCCGGGCCCAGCACCGACTCCGACGCCGACTCGGGCTCCGGTTCGGACGGGGCGTCTCCCTGAGTCAGCTCAGCGGGAACACCTCGAAGGGAACCGCGAAGCGCGTGCCCAGCCGGGTGCCCGCACCCCGGCCGAAGCCCTCCAGGAACTCCCTGGGGTCCGCCATCGCCCCGCCCAGCCCCGCCAGGTACGCCTTGTGCTCCTCCAGCGAGGCGACGCCCCGGTCGAAGTGCTCGGTGGTGTCCACCGCGTGCCGTGCCTCCGGCGAGGCCGCCGCCCAGATCTGCCGCACCCCGTTCCACGGCTCGTGGCCCTCGTCGAGCAGTTCGCGGAACACCCAGCGGTTCCCGGCGTCCCGGACGCCGTCCAGGGTGGCCCGGCCGACGGCGATGTGGTCGGCCTGGTTGAGGAGGACCCCGCCGTAGGTCTCGCGGAAGTTGCTGGTGATCACGATGTCCGGACGGTGCCGGCGCACCACCCGGGCGATGTCCCGGCGCAGCGGCAGCCCGTACTCCAGCACCCCGTCGGGGTGGCGGAGGAACTCGACGGTCTCCACCCCGACCACCCGTGCCGAGGCGGTCTGCTCGGCCTCCCGCAGCGGTCCGCACTCCTCGGGGCTCATCGAGTCGATGCCGGCTTCGCCGCTGGTGACCATCACGTAGATCACCTTCTTGCCCTGCGAGGTCCACCGGGCGACGGCCGCGGCGCCGCCGTACTCCATGTCGTCGGGGTGGGCGACGATCGCCACCGCGGTCTGCCAGTCCTCGTCGACGTGCTCGAAGGGTGCGGGGGCCTGCTCGGTCATGCTCTTCCTCCCTCTCGTGCGGTTCATATGGTCCGTGCGGCTCATCCCGTTCACGGTTCTCGCAGCGCTCACGATCCTCGCAGCGCTCGTGGTTCTCACGGCGCTCACGATTCTCACAGTGCTCCGGCCGCTCACCGTGCGCACGGACATCCGTCCTACCGTCGTACCGCAGCTGACTCCGGAAGGCCCACGGCGCGACTCGACGTCGGACACCCGCACGAACTCTCAGCCGGCCTCGGTGGCGAGCCTCGGTTCCGGCGTGGCCGTAGGTCGGGGCCACCGGATGCGGGTGGCACAGAGCGAGACGACGGCGGCGGAGGCGGCGACGGCGGCCATGCCCCAGACCAGGCTGGTGGCGCCGGCGATGAAGCCGATGACGGCGGGGCCGGCGAGCAGGCCGGTGGTGCCCATGGCGGCGACCAGGGACAGGGCGTCGGAGCCCTGCCGGGCGGCGGCGACGTAGACGCAGGGGGTGACGGCGGCGACGCCCAAGCCGACGCAGGCGAAGCCGAGCAGGGTCGGGGCGGTGCCGCCGACCAGCAGTGCGAGGGCGAGACCGAGGCCGGCCAGCAGGCTGCCGGTACGGACGACGGTGCCGTCGCCGAAGCGCGTGCGCCAGCCGTCGGCGAAGATCCGGGCGCAGACCATCATCACCGAGACCACGGCGATGCCCATCGGGGCGAGTCCGGCGCCGGCGTGCACCACGTCCTTGAGGTAGAGCGCGGACCAGTCGTTCATGGCGCCCTCGGTGACGGTGCCGAAGACCATCGCCAGGCCCATCCAGAGCGTCGCCGCGGCGGGCAGGACGAGGCGGCGGCGCTTCCCCTCCGCAGCGACCGCGTCCTGCGGCGACGGCTGCGACGGCTCCGACGACGCCTCCTGCCGTGCGTGCTGCGGTGCGTCCTGCGGGTCGTCGGCCAGCAGTCCGGGGCGGGCGGCGAGGACCAGCAGGACCAGCAGCGCGGCGGCCAGCCCGAAGTGGACGGCGAGGGTGCCGGTGAAGGCGTTGACGCCGGAGGCCAGCAGGGCGGCCAGCAGCGAGCCGGCGCTGAAGGTGGCGTGCAGCCTGGACATCGTGGTCCGCTCGAAGCGGGCTTCCAGCGCCGCGCCCTGGGCGTTCATCGCGACGTTCAGGCAGCCGACCGCGACGCCGTCGCAGAACATCACCAGCAGGGTGACCGGGTAGTCGGGCACCACCGGCAGCGCGAGCAGGACGGCGCCGAGGGCGAACGCGGACAGCATCGAGAGCATGCGGGAGCCGAGCCGGCGCATCAGCACCGCCACCAGCGGGAAGGACACCGCGGCGCCGATCCCGCAGGTCATCAGCAGCAGGCCGATCTGGGCCTCGCCCAGGTCGAGCCGGGCCTTGAGCGCCGGCACCCGGGAGACCCAGGTCGCGTACTGGAACCCGAGGGCGAAGAACAGGGCGCCGGTGGCCAGTTGGGAACGGCGGAACTGGTCGGGTACGGAAGGCATGCGCATCAGCCCACTTCGGCTCTGGGTGGGGACCCGGGGGCCGGGTCGGCGGGGTTCGGTGACGGGCGGGCTGCGGCGGTGCCGGAGGCGGCACCGGCACCGGCGGCACCGCCGGTGCCGGCCGCGGCGGCGGTGCCGGCCGCGGTGGCGGGGGCTTCGATCGGTTTGGCCATGTAGACCGCCTCGGCGCCGTAGCTGGCGGGCAGCCCGACCTCGGGCCGGGCGCGGTAGCCGAGCGGGGTCCACAGCACGTGCGAACCGCGGACGGCGACCAGCGACAGGCTCCGGTAGCCGGCTGCCCGCCCGGTCTCCTCGAGGTGCCGCAGCATCCGGTGGGCCAGGCCCCGGCCGCGCGCCCGTTCGGCGATCACCAGGTCGTGGGCGTGCAGGTTGCTGGTCCGTTCCGCACCGCCGGACTCGGCCAGGCTGAGGTCGGGGCAGCGGAACAGCGGGTACGGCAGTGCCAGCAGGTAGCCGCCGAAGGCGCCGGCGTGTTCCAGGACGAAGCAGGTGGCGGGCGAGGCGCGGTGCCGGGAGCGCAGCGCCGGTCCTCCCTCGGACAGGCCGCTGGACGCGTAGGCGCGTTCCTCGGCCGCGATCACGTCCGGCCAGTCCTCCTCGCGGAGCAGCCGGATCCGGGTCCCGGTCATGCGCCGACCTCCTCGGACTCGCCGCCGACCGGCCCGGCGATACCGCCGGTCAGCCCGTCGCCGTCGCCGGCCTGTTCCGCGTCGCCGCCCACGCAGGTGACCGGCAGCGGCGCGAAGCCGTTGAACCCCCGGGTGGCGTAGGCGGTGGCGTAGGCGCCGCAGGAGTGGATCCACACCGGGTCACCGGAGGCGACCGCGGGCGGGACCGGCACCGGGCCGCCGTCCTGGGCGTACGCGTCGTCGCTGTCGCAGGTCGGGCCGGCCACCACGGCGCCGACGGACGGGCCGTCCGGGTGGGTCGGGAACTCCAGCCGGTACTGCAACTCGTCCATCTCGTACAGGCCGTTGAACTTGCCGCAGCTGAGGTAGAGCCAGTCCTCGCGGGTGCCGTCGAGCCGGTGGCGCGTGGTGAGCCGGGCGACGTGGGCGCGGATCGCGCCGTGGTCGGCGACCAGGTGGCGGCCGGGCTCCAGCAGGAAGTCCAGCGGTCCGGCGTTGACGGCGCGCAGCCGCTCCATGCCCTCGCGGATCACCGCGAACATCTTGTCCAGCGGCGGTTCGAGCGGGCGGCCCCGGCGGTCCAGCACGCCGAGGGCGGGCAGTCCGCCGCCGAGGTTGATCCGGTCGGGGGTGATGCCGCGCCGGTTGAGCGCCTCCAGCACGTCGGCCAGCGAGTCGACGGCGGCGCTCCAGGCCTCGGCGGTCATCTGCTGGGAGCCGACGTGCACCGAGAGGCCGGAGGGCACCAGTCCGGAGTTGCGGGCGAGGTCGAGGACCTCCAGGGCGTCCTCGGGTGAGCAGCCGAACTTGTGGCTCAGGCCCCACAGCGCGCCCCCGCCGGTGGTGGCGAGGCGGCAGAACACCCGTGAGCCGGGCGCGTGTTCGGCGATCGCGGCGACGTCCTGCGGGCTGTCGGTGGCGAAGTCGCGCACCCCCAGCCGGTAGGCCTCGGCGATGTTGCGGTCGGACTTGACGGTGTTGCCGTAGTGGATCAGTTCGGGGGCGACCCCGGTGCGCAGCGCCTGGGTGATCTCCTGCGGGCCGGCCGCGTCGAAGCCGGAGCCGAGCCGGGCGAGGTGGCCGAGCACCTCGTCCACGGGGCAGGCCTTCATCGCGAAGCGGACGGCGGCTCCGGGCAGTTCGGCGCGCAGCGCGGCGTACTGGCGGCCGATGCCGTCCAGGTCGTAGACGATGGTGTCCTCGGTGGCGGCGGCGAGGGCCGCGCGCAGGGCGGTGTGGCCGTGCCGGTCCTGCTGGTCGGGGCTGCCGTGCTGGTCGGGACGCCCCTGCCGGCCCTGCCGGCCCGGGCGGGGCGCGGTGCCGGTCTGGACGGCCGTCGGGGCGGTGGGGGCCGGGTGGCCCGCCGGTGGGGCGGGGGTGCGGTGGCCCGCCTGCCGGGTGCCGGTGCGGCAGCCGTCGGCCTGGCGGCGGTGGTCGGTGGTCTGAGGTGTCACGGATGAACTCCCGGTCCGGCTAGTGCGGCAGCCGTTCGGTGGGCGTGGCCTTGCTCGCCCGCACCAGCGGGCCCCAAGCGTCGATCAGCAGCGCGAAGTCCTCGATGTCCGCCTGGGCCTCGTCGAGCAGCCGGGCCCGGCGGGGCAGCAGGTGGTCGGCGAAGTCGGCGTACTTCCCGCCCAGCCGCCGGTAGCAGCGGTCGAGTTCGGCGAGCCGCCGGTGGTTCTCGGTGCGGTCCGTCGCGGCGCTGCGGCGGGCGGAGTCGGCGATCGGCGCGGGACGGACGTGGTGCTGCTCGTCGAGCAGTGCGGCGCCGGCCCGCTCCAGGTCGGCGTAGACCGGGTGGAGGTAGAGCATGGAGAGCAGGAACTTGGTGTAGCGCTCCTGGTAGGCGGTGAAGCCGGAGCCGGTGCGGCGTTCGGCCGTGTAGTAGTTGACGATGTGCCGGTTGTGGGTGACCCCGGGCAGGGTGGCGTCGTGCACGAGGTGGTGCAGGAAGTAGTCGCTGCCGATGGTGTCGGTGGCGGGCGGAAGCGGCACGCGCTCGTACACCTCGTGGTCGAGGGCGATGTTGCACATGTCGATCCGCCAGATGTCGGGGCGGCCGAGTACGGCGCGGTCGGTGGTGAAGGGTTCGGTGCCGGCGCCGACGAAGGATTCGGCGACGAGTTCGCGCTTCTGCTCGTCGGTGGCGCCGGTGGGTGCCCAGAGCGCGACCACGTCGTGGTAGACCTCGGGGTCGAGCTCGCGGATCTCGCCGAGGTCGACGGAGAGTTCGCCGATGAAGGAGGCGCCGACCAGGGCGACCGGCTTGTCGGCCTGTGCCGGGTCGAGGGCGTGCTCGGTCACGGCGGCGACCGCGTCGGCGGCCTTCACCCCGATCACGGCGAGCTCGTGGTCGATGGGGAAGACCGGTCGGCCGTCGAGCAGTTGGTAGCGGCTGTCGGAGTCCCGGCGGTGCACGGAGGTGCAGCCGAGCGCGGCGGCGAGCAGGAAGGCGCGGTTGGTGCAGGCGCCGTAGGAGACGGCGTCGGGCAGCATCAGGTCGAGCAGATCGTCCGGCCCGGGCAGGCCGGAGCGTTGGATCACGTCGCGCAGGAAGGCGCGCTGGGACCGCTCGTCCAGGTGGTGGACGACCACGCCCTCGGCCAGCGGCAGTGCGGAGACGGCTTCGGCGTGGCGCCGGCGCGCCTGCGGGTCGGCGGAGTCCAGGATCAGCAGGTGCACCCGGACGCCGAACCGCGCTGCGGCGTGGGCGGCTTCGGCGCCGATGGCGGCGATGGTGCCGGCGCACTCGCGGTTGGTCGGCAGGGTCAGGCAGACGGCGCGCATTCCCGCTCCCCGCTGGGCTCCTCGAAGCGAGCGCCGGTCCAGGACCGCAGGCCGAGCAACTTCTCGCCCAGTTCGGTCAGTTCGGCGGGGCCGTAGCGGAGGGCCTCGGGCTTGTCGGCGTCCCCGACGAGGGTGCGGTTCCAGTCCGGGGTGCTCAGCGTGCGCCACGACTCCACCCGGGAGCGGCGCAGCGGCTCGGCCTCCTCCAGGGCGGGCATCATCGACAGGTACTGCACGGCGCGCACGCCGTCGGCGGAGGTGTTGCGGGCGACGCCGTGGGCCAGCAGGCCGTTCCAGATCAGCAGGTCACCGGCCTTCAACTCGGGCCGGACGACGGGGAACTCGTCGCGGTCGACGGCCGGGCGGATCGGGTCGCGATCGGCGGGCTGGGCGGCCTGCCACTCGTTGAAGCGGCGGAACAGCTCCGGGTTGCACTGGAAGCCGCCGTGGTCGGGCGCGGTGTCGTTGAGCGCGATGATGCCCTGGACGCGCTGCGGCAGCATGCCCTGGGTGGTGTCGACGTCCCAGTGCAGTTCGATGTCGAAGCCCTCGTCGGTGGGTTCGATCAGCGCACGGTCGCGGTTGCGGACGTTCGGCGGGTTGAGGTTGAGCCGGTCGAGGGTGACCCACAGCTCCTCGCAGTCCCACACGTCCACGAAGGCGTCGTAGACGCGCTGCGACTGGCGGCTGTCCCAGAGGAGTTGGTGGTGGTAGGCCTCGACGAAGCCGTAGATGTGCAGGTGCCGGTCGAGTTCGTCCCGGTACTCGCGCTCGCGGTACCACTCCTCGGGGCGGTCGGGGGACAGGCCCTGGAAGTCCCAGGTGAAGTCGAGCAGGCGCCGGGCGGCCTCGGCGGGGATCGCCTGCTTCACCACCACGTAGCCGTAGGTCTGCCAGTGGGCGAAGTCCTCCTCGGAGAGCACCCGCAGCGGGCGCTCCTTGCGCAGTTCGCGCAGGGCGGTGCGGGCCAGGTAGCTCTCGGTGTCGGCGCTGAAGTAGGGGCGCCGGGAGGCGGCCCGGTACAGGTACTCTCCGGCGGCCCGGTCAGGGCGTTCGTCAGGGCTCGGCATGGGCGGTCACTCCGTGGTTCGTAGTCGATGCGGCGCTTCCCGGGGCGCCCGGCGCGGGATCGGCGAGCCGACGGCCGGTCATCGGCCGGATGGGGAATCGGGCCCGCGGACCGGATGCCCGTCCGCACACGCCCCTTCTCGCCTCGGCCCGCGAGCGCGGGGACAGCGCCGCGCCAGGAGGCCAACTCACCGGTCCGACAAGGCCACTCACCCCGCATCAGCACCTGTCGAACCGCGCTCCCCATACGTTGGACTAGACCAACTAATGGTGTCAACCCTTTCCAGGGGTTACCGGCGGGGAAATCGGCGCAGCTCACGGCGCCTCCCGGAGATCGCGTTATGTTTCGCGGGCGGACATAAGGACGCCGATTGTTTCCGGCATTGCCATAACCGCGGAACGGTGAACCGAACCGGCCCGCCGTACGTTGGGCCTATGGCACGCGCGCTGAAGCCCCCCGGATGGCTGACCGAGGGCCTGCGGCCCCGGGACGCCCCGGTCCCGTGGGCCGCGGTGGCGCGCGCCTCGGTCGCGCTCGCCGCCCCGCTCGCCGTGGGCACCGCCACCGGGCAGCCGGGCTACGGCGCGCTGGTCTCGATGGGCGCCCTGTCCGGCGTCATCGGCGACACCGCCGACGCCTACCGGATGCGCGTCTACAACATCGCCGTGCCGCAGTTGTTCGGCGCGCTCGGCGTGCTGCTCGGCACCCAGGTCTACGGCACCGGATGGACGGCCGTCGCGGTGCTGACCCTCGTGGCGCTGCTCTCCGGCATGATCTCCTCGATCGGCGCGGTCGCCTCCGTCTCCGGTCTGCTCCTGCTGCTCAACGCCGTGGTCGGGGCCGGCCTGCCGCTGCCCTCCCCGTGGTGGCTGCCGCCCGCCCTGCTGCTGCTCGGCGGCCTGCTGGTGCTCGCCCTCACCCTGCTGGCCTGGCCGCTGCGCGGCGGCACGCCCGAGCGCGGGGTCGTCGCCGACACCTACCGGGCGGTCGCCGCGCTGCTGGAGGCCACCGGATCACCGGGGTACGACGCCAAGCGGCACGAGCTCACCCAGTCGCTCAACCAGTCCTACGACCTGCTGCTGGCCCGCCGCGCCCGCCGACACGGCCGCTCCCCGACACTGGTGCGGCTGCTCGCCCAGCTCAACGCGCTGGTCCCGGTGGTCGAGGCCGTCGCGGCGGTGCAGCTGCGCCCGCCCGGGTCCGGCCCGCCGCCGTCCGGGTACCCGGCGGCCGTCCGCGCGCTGGCCGACGCCGTCGAACGGGGCCGCACCGGCCCCGCGCCCGCGGAGGGCCGGCCCGCACCGCCCGACCTGCCCGAACCGCGCGGGCCGTCCACCCGCGCGCTCGCCGAGGCGATCCGGCACGCCGACGCGGTGGTGCACGAGCCCGCACCCGACCCGTACGCCGCCGGCGACCGGCTCGGCCGCCCCGCCGCCCTGGAGGTCCGGGCCCGCCGGGCGGCCCGGACGCTGCTGCTGTCCGGCGGGTCCTGGCGGTACGGGCTGCGGCTGGCGGTGTGCATCGGGCTGGCCCAGGTGCTGGTCTCGGTGATCGCGGTGCCCCGCTCGTACTGGGTGACGCTGACCGTCACCTTCGTGATGAAGCCGGACTTCGGCTCGGTCTTCTCCCGCGCCGTCCTGCGTGCGCTCGGCACGGCCGCCGGGCTGCTGATCGCCGTGCCGGTGCTGGCCGAGGTGCCGCACGGCTGGTGGGACGTGCCGGTGATGGCCGCACTGGCCACGCTGATCCCGGCGCTGTCGGTCAAGGGGTACGCCTTCCAGACCGCGGCGATCACCCCGGTGATCCTGCTGCTGTCCGACCTGCTGAACCACCAGGGCTTCCACCTGGTGCTGCCCCGGCTCTACGACTCCCTCATCGGCTGCGGCATCGCGCTGCTGGTCGGCTACCTGCTGTGGCCGGAGTCCTGGCACACCCGGATCGGCGAGCGGCTGGCCGACGCCGTCCAGGACACCGCCTCGTACGTGGGCCTCGCCTTCACCACCGGGCCCGGCCGCGACGAACCGGCCCGGGCCCGCTACCGGCGGCGGCTCTACCGGGACCTGTCGGCGGTGCGCAGCGAGTTCCAGCGGGCGCTCACCGAGCCGCCGCCGGTCGGCACCCGGGCGGAGGCCTGGTGGCCGCTGGTGATCGCGGTCGAGCGGATCGTGGACACCACCACCGCGACCCGGGTGCGGGTCGAGCACGGCGCGGCCATGCCGACCCCGGCCGAGGTCGGCGCCGTCACCCGGCAGCTGACCGACCTCGCCGACGCGCTGCGCACCGGCGCCCCACTGCGGCCGGCGGACGGCCCGGGCGCACCGGCGGGACCGGAGGGGCCGGACGGACCGGCCGCACCGGAAGGGCCGGACGGGCCGGCGGGACCGGCGCAGGACGGCGCGCTGGCCCGGTTGCGCCACGAGGTGCACGCGGCGCGCTCGGTCGCGGCCCCGTGACAAGCGCCCCCAAACGGGCGCGACGTCGTCGGCGGGCCCCTCCCGTCAGTCCTGGATGCGCCGCCAGGGCCGGTCCGCCTCCAGCGCGAAGGCCAGCTCCAGCAACAGTCGCTCCTGCCCGTGCGCGGCCGACAGGTGCACCCCGATCGGCAGTCCGCTCGGTGCCGCCCCGGTGGGCAGGGCGATGCCGGGGCCGCCGGTCACGTTGTTGACCGGGGTGAACGCGACGTAGCGCAGCAGCCGGTCGACCAGTTCGTCGAAGGCCACGTTCGGGCTCAGGTGGCCGATCGGCGGGGCGGTGTGGGCGAGCACCGGGGAGAGGATCGCGTCGTGGTGCCGGAAGATCCCCGCGTACACCGCCTCGGCGCGGCGCAGCCGCCGCAGCACGCCCGGGGTGCGCGGGAACTCGGTCTGGAAGCGGCGGCGCAGGCCGGTGGTCAGGCCGTCCAGCCGTCCGCTGCGGAAGCTGGGGTCGAGCACCAGTCGGCCGGTGACGGCGATCACCCAGGCGATGTAGCCCCAGTACGAGAGGAAGTCGCGGGAGAACTCCTCGCCGAAGGGCAGGGTGGTGGGTTCGACCCGGTGGCCCATCGCCTCCAGCCGGGCCGCGGTCTCCTCGACCACCCGGCGGGTCGGCTCGTCGGTCTTGGCGATCGGCGAGTCGACCACCAGCCCGATCCGCAGCCGGCGCCCGCCGGGGCCCTCGACCAGGCCGAGCGGGGGCAGCTTCGGGTTGCGGCGGTGGCGCTCGGCGGCGGCGAAGAACGCGGCGGTGTCGCGCACCGAGCGGGTCACCACCCCGTCGGTGACCAGGTCGATCGGCAGTTTGCCGCCCTGCGCGTTGGTCACCAGCCGGCCGCGGGTGGGCTTGAGCCCGACCAGCCCGCAGCAGGCCGCCGGGATGCGGATCGACCCGCCGCCGTCGTTGGCGTGGGCGATCGGCACCACCCCGGCGGCCACCAGTGCCGCCGAGCCGCCCGAGGAGGCACCGGCCGAGTGCGAGGGCTTCCACGGGTTGCGCACCGGCTGGGCGGTGGCGAACTCGGTGGAGGCGTTCAGGCCGAACTCGGGCAGCCGGGTCTTGCCGAGCACGGCCAGGCCGGTGGCCAGGAACTGGTCGGTGAAGCGCGCGTTGCGGCGGGCCGGGCGGGCCCGGAAGGCCTCGCTGCCCATGGCGGTCGGCAGGCCGCGCAGGTCCACGTTGTCCTTGAGGAAGGTCGGCACGCCCCAGAGCGGGCCGGCGACGCCCTCCCGGCTGATCCGCGGCCGCTCGTACGAGGCGTGGGCGACCGGCAGCAGCGCACCGTCGATCCGCTCGGCGCGGGCGGCGGCCGCGGCGACCAGTTCCCGGGGGTTGACCTCGCCGGACCGCACCAGGGCGGCCAGCGCCACCGCGTCGTGCGCGCCGAGGACGTCGTCGGTGAACGCGTGGGCCCGCTCGTCGGTCATCCCAACTCCCCATTCCCCGCCGGGCGGTCTACTGCCCGGTAGTACTGGCCGGTAGTCTCGCAAGAGCTTCGCAGTCTAGGCAGTTGGCGCCACCGCCCGGTACCCCCACGCCGGTGCCCTCCCGTCGACGATCTTCCGGCGGGTAGTCAAGACCCAAACGGCGCACGGGCGTTCGGCATGCGCCCCCGCGTTCACCCCACCCGCCGGTCACGAACCGTTTGGTCGACGGGCCCCGGGAAAGATCCAGTTCGCCCGTCGATCCGGTCACTCCCCACCCGAGGTGACGCCCTTGACCACCCAGTACCACCCGACCACCCGGTACACCTCGACCACCGCGCCCGGCGCCCTCCCCCTCCTCGGCCACGCGCCCGCGTTCCTCCGCCGCCCCTTCGCCTTCGTCGCCGGTCTGGCCGCCCACGGCGACCTGGTCAGACTGCGGCTCGGCCCGCTCGACACCTACGTCGCCTGCCACCCCGAACTGGTCCGCCGGGTGCTCGCCGACGACCGCACCTTCGAGGCGGGCGGCGACGCCGACCAGGGCCGCCGGGCCTTCGGCACCGGCCCCGCCGGCTGCCCCGCCGCCGGCAAGAGACGCCAACACCAGCTGCTGCGGCCCGCGTTCCACCGCGACC
The DNA here is from genome assembly GCF_040298565.1 of Kitasatospora sp. NPDC001539. Lineage (NCBI taxonomy): Bacteria > Bacillati > Actinomycetota > Actinomycetes > Kitasatosporales > Streptomycetaceae > Kitasatospora > Kitasatospora sp. NPDC001539. The sequence goes on from NZ_JBEPAK010000105.1 coordinate 18,036, forward strand.
GGCTGCCCGGCTACGCCGCCATGATGGCCGAGGAGATCGCCGGCGCCACCGCCTCCTGGCGCGACGGCGACGTGGTCGACGTCCCCACCGCGATGCACCGGCTCACCACCGCCGTGACCGCCCGCTGCCTGTTCGCCGCCCACGAGCGGGCCGACTCGCCGCACTTCCGGGCGTGCGTGGACGCGGTCGCCGGGAACGCCGCCCGCCGGAGCCCGCTCCTGCCGCCGCTCCCCCTCCGCTTCCCGGCCCCGTTCCGGGTTCCGTCCCCGTTCCGCTTCCCCTTCCGGGCCGCCGAGCGGATCCCCACCCCGGCCGGCCGCCGCCTCCGCCGAGCCGAACGGGACCTGCGGGAGATCACCCAGCGGCACCTCACCGCCTACCGCACCACCGGCACCGACCGGAACGACCTGCTGTCCGCCCTGCTCAGCGCCCGCGACGAGCACGGTCAGGGCCTGTCCGACGCCGAGGTCCGCGACCAGGTGGCCACCGTGCTGCTCAACGGGGTGGAGACCACCGCCACCACCCTCTCCTGGGCCTGGACCCTGCTCGGCGCCAACCCGGCCGTCCGCGACCGCCTGCACACCGAACTCGACACCGTCCTCGACGGGCGCCCCGCCCGGTACGAGGACCTCCCCGCGCTGCCGCTCACCGCCCGGATCGTCAGCGAGACGCTGCGGCTTTACCCGTCCGCCTGGGTGCTCAGCCGCACCGCCGCCGCCGACGCCGAACTCGGCGGCCACCGCATCCCGGCCGGCGCCACCGTCCTGGTCAGCCCCTACCTGCTGCACCGCCGGGCCGACCTCTTCCCGTGCCCCGACCGCTTCGACCCCGACCGCTGGCTCACCACCGCCCACCCCGCGCCGGGCACCTATGTGCCCTTCGGCCTCGGCGCCCGCCGCTGCGTCGGAGAGGCCTTCGGGTCCACCGAAGCCGCCCTCGCCATCGCCACCATCGCCGCGCACTGGACCGTCACCCCCACCCCGGGCCGCCCGGTGCGTCCCGCCCGCGGCTCCGCGCTCTCCCCCCGGCCCTTCACGGCGAGGCTGACCCGCCGGGCCAGGTGAGCAGCACCGGTTCCGGGTGAGGAGCGCCGGGCGAGGAGCGCGCCGGGCGAGGCCGCGGGGGCCCCCGCCGGCGGTGCGGGGACCGGCCCGGCGAGGGGTGAGGGACGCGCCCGGCGAGGGGCGGCCGACGTTCGGTACTGTCCCGCCGGGGCCGGCCGCAGACGCGTCGGCCGGACCTGCCGTTCGACCGGGACACCATCAGACCATGAACGCACGAACCCCGTTGGGGCTCCTGACCGGGCTGCTGCGCGCCGTCCGCACGTACCCGCGCCGCTCGCCGATGACCACCGGCTACGTCGGCCTGCTCCTGCTCGGGCACGCCTGGGTCGAGTACGGACTCTCCCCCGCAGAGGCCGACGACCTCCGCGGCTACATCAGCACCAATCTGGACAACCTGACCGACCACCCGGTCCGGGCCCTCGCCGGCAGCGCACTGCTCTACGACGGCACCCTGACCGACATCGCCTCGACCGGGTTCGGCGGCACCCTGATCACCCTCGGCCTCGGCATCGTCGTCGGCCTGGCCTGGGCCGAGCGCCGCTACGGGACGCTGCGCGCCGCCGCGGTGTTCCTCGCCGGGCACGTCGGCGCCACCCTGATCACCGCCGCGGTGATCCTGCTCGCCCTCCGGCAGGGCTGGTACCCGCCGAGCGTCCGGGCGGCCTCGGACTACGGCATCAGCTACGGCGCCCAGGCCGCCCTCGCGTTCGTGGTGCTCGCACTGCCGCGCTGGGCCCGACTGCCATGGGCCGCCTTCGTCCTCGCCTGGCCGCTCGCCGGCGACGGCGACTGGAGCGGCCCGCTGCCGGAGTTCACCACCGTCGGCCACCTCCTCGCCGCCGCCCTCGGCTTCGTCGTCGCCGGCGTCACGGCGGCCACCGCGGGCGAGCGCGCCGGCGCACCGGCGGCGGTGCGCGCGAAGGGCTGAGCCACCGGCGGCAGCCCGCGCGCGGTGTCGGCGGGGCGGACGGTCGCGAGCGGCTCAGCGGGGCGGACGGCCCCGAGCGGGCGCACCGCCCCGAGCGGCTCAGCGGGGCGGACGGCCGTCGGCGGCCAGGTTCGTCAGCAGCCGCTCGATCGCCGCCAGCCGTTCCCGCAACTCGTCGACGTCGCCCTTGGTGGCGCTCCGCTCGGCCGCCTGGAGGGTGACCAGCAGCTGCCCGTCCGGCTCCAACCGGGCACGGGCCACGTCGCCGACCGCGTCGCCGTTCTGCATCCGGATCGCGTGCTCCAGCTCGGACGGGCGCAGCGCCAGGTCGTGCAGCGCACCGGGCACGAGCTTTCCGTCGCGGACCACCGTGGTGGCGCGGCCCTCCAGGAGGCGGGCGGCGCGCGGGTCCCGGGCGAGCCACCGGGTGATGACGGCGTTGACGGCGATCAGCGTGACCGCGCCGACGGCGCCGCCGAGCAGGCTGTCGTCGTTGCCGATGATCGCGTTCTGCACCACGTTGGACAGCAGGAACACGACCACCATGTCGAAGGTGTTCAGCCCCGCCAGCCCGCGCTTCCCGGCGAGCCGGAACAGGACCAGGATCAGTACGTAGACGGCGACCGTTCGGAGGATCTTCTCCCCGATCGGAATCTGGACGACCACCAGGTCATGCCACACGGCCCGCTCCTCCCACCGCGACTGTCCGGAACGGGGCTGACGCTACGCCACGCGGCCGCTAACCACGCCGCTTCGGCTTGCCGCGCCTGGCGGCGGCCGCCCCGCCCCGGGCCCCACCCTTCTGGGCGCCGGGCTTCTGTCCACCGGCCTTCTGGCCGCCCGCCTTCTGGGCGCCCTTCTGGCCGGCCCGCTGCTGTCCGGCGCCCGCCTTCTGGTGCTGCGGCTTGCGCTGGGGGGCCGCCTTCTTCGCCGGGGCGGCCGCGGCGTCGCCGGTGGCCTGCCCCGCCCCCCGCCCGCGCGAGCTGTTGACCGTGCGGCCGCGGACGATCCCGATGAACTCCTCCACCAGGTCCGTCGTCCGCTCCTGCAGCCAGGACAGCGCGACCTGCGACTGCGGCGCCTCCACGACCGGCCGGAAGGTGAGGTCCCGCCGGTGGTGCAACCGGGCCAGCGACTGGGGGACGAGCAGCACGCCGACGTTGGCCGCGACCAGCTCGACGGCGTCCGCCGTGGTCGCCGGGCGCTCGATGGCCGGACGGCCCGGCAGGGCGTCGGCGGCCCAGCCGAGGGTGTCGTCGAGCGGGTGGAAGACGACGTCGTCGGCGAGGTCGTCGAGGGTGACCTCCTCGGCGGCAGCGAGCCAGTGGTCCTTGGGGAAGACCACGACCGTGGTCTCGGTGTACAGCGGGATCGCGCTGAGCACGTCCTTGTCGACCGGCAGGCGGATCAGGCCGGCGTCCACCGAGCCCTCCCGCACGGTCCGCTCGCCGTCCCCGGAGGGGACCGCGACGAGGTCGAGCGGGACGTCCGGGAGCCGCTCGACCCAGACCCGGGCCCATTTGCCGGGGGTCACGCCCGGGACGTACGCGAGCCGGAAGGACGGGTTCACCTGCATGTCTGTCACAGGGCAAGGCTACCGACCGTGACCGGAGGCGCCCGCGCACTCCCTTACCCTTGTCCTCATGACACCGCTCAAGCAGAAGACCAGCCAGACCATGAAGCCGGCCACGGCGGCCAAGAAGCTGGGGATCTACCTCGCCGCGGCGCCGACCGACTTCCAGGAGGGCGTGGTCTCCCGCGAGGAGCTGAACGCGCTGCAGGCCGAGCCGCCGCAGTGGCTCCAGGAGCTGCGCAGGAACGGCCCGCACCCCCGCCCGGTGATCGCCGCCAAGCTGGGCATCTCGATCTCCGGCCTGGCCCGCGGCGGCGTGACGGAGGCGCTCACCACCGAGCAGATCGAGGCGATCAAGGCCGAGAACCCGCTCTGGCTCCAGCACGAGCGCGCCAACCAGGTGGACGTCCGCAAGGAGGCCGCCCGGATCAAGGCGAAGCACGAGAAGGAGGCCGCCGAGAAGGCCGCCAAGGAGTCCCGGGACCGCTGATCCGCCGCCCCGCGGCTGCCTGCCGTCGCCCCGCTGTGCGGCCGCACCGCAGTCCGCCCGGCGTCGCCCCGCAGCCTGACCGGCGTCGCCCCGCTGACCGGTCACCTCGCTGATCTGCCGGTTCGCGGGCTCCGGGGCCGATTGTCAGTGCCCTGCGCTTTCATGGTGCCGGCGTTCGTCCACGGACGGGCGCCGGCACAGCCATGAGCACAGTCGGACGGACAACGGGCGGAGGACGAGCGGATGGCAGGGGCAGCGGCAGCGGCAGCGGCAGCGGCAGGGTCAGGGGCAGGAGCGCCGGCGGGGGCCTTGGACGGACGGGTCGCGCTGGTCGCGGGGGCGACCAGGGGCGCCGGCCGGGGCATCGCGGTGGAGCTCGGCGCTGCGGGCGCGACGGTCTACGTGACCGGCCGCACGACGCGGCAGCAGCGCTCGGAGTACGACCGGCCGGAGACGATCGAGGACACCGCCGAGCTGGTCACCGCGGCGGGCGGCCGCGGCATCGCCGTGCCGGCGGACCACCTGGTCCCGGAGCAGGTGGCCGCCCTGGTGGAGCGGATCGAGGCCGAGCAGGGCCGACTGGACGTCCTGGTGAACGACATCTGGGGCGGCGAGAAGCTGTTCGGCTGGAACACCCCGCTCTGGGAGCACAGTCTGGACGACGGCCTGCGGCTGCTGCGCCTGGCGGTGGAGACCCACGCGATCACCAGCCACTACGCGCTGCCGCTGCTGCTGAAGCACCCGGGCGGCCTGGTGGTCGAGATGACGGACGGTACGGAGGAGTACAACCGCACCACCTACCGCAACTCCTTCTTCTACGACCTGGCCAAGTCCTCCGTCCTGCGGATGGCCTTCTCGCTCGGCCACGAGCTCGGCCCGCGCGGGGCCACCGCAGTGGCGCTCACCCCGGGGTGGATGCGCTCCGAGATCATGCTGGACCACTTCGGTGTGACCGAGGAGAACTGGCGCGACGCGCTGGCCGGGGAGCCGCACTTCGGCATCTCGGAGAGCCCGTACTACGTCGGCCGGGCGGTCGCGGCGCTGGCCGCCGACCCCGAGGTGTCCCGGTGGAACGGCCGGTCCCTCTCCAGCGGAGAGCTGGCCCGGGTGTACGGCTTCACCGACCGGGACGGCAGCCGGCCGGACTGCTGGCGCTACCTGGTGGAGGTGCAGGAAGCGGGCCGGCCGGCCGCGCCCGAGTCGTACCGCTGAGCACCCGAGCCTCCGCCAGCCCGTTCGTCGGCGAACGGGCAGCGCCGCACCTGCTGTCACGTCGGCCGCGCTCCGGCCGGGCCCGATCGGTTCGCGCCC